>CANSYK010000006.1 GCA_947651225.1 uncultured bacterium
GTGAAATTGCGTATTTCTTCATTGGACAAAAGCGGGAATCTGTGCTAAACTATATTCAGGACTAAATTCATATGTGGAACCCTGATTTTATGGTTTGTCAGCACTATAAAATTAGGAGGAAGCGGTATGGGTGAATACATTTCATACATATCTTATTTGGCTGCTGTGTACCTGCGTCTGTCAAAAGAAGATGAAGATTTGCGGGAGAGCAAGGACAAGAAAGAAAGCAACAGCATCGCCAATCAAAAGGCATTGATATTAAAAGCAATAGAATCTATGCCAAATGTTACCCTTTATGACATTTATATAGATGATGGATTTACAGGACTTAATTTTGAGCGTCCGAGTTTTCAGCGTATGTGCCAAGATATTTACGATGGTAAGGTAAATATGGTCATTGTAAAGGATTTATCAAGGTTAGGACGTGATTACATTGATTCTGGACGCTATGTGAAAAAGATTTTTCCGTCCTATCATGTTCGGTTTGTATCTGTACTGGATCATTTTGACAGCCTGACAGCTACGCAAAGCGATGTAAATCTGCTGATTCCGGTCAAAAATTTTGTAAATGATAATTATAGCCGGGATATATCTGGCAAAGTGAGAAGTCATCAGGAGGTTATGCGTGAAAGCGGGCTGTATATCGGCGCTCATGTTGCATACGGTTATAAAAAACTGGAAACGGACAGGAATAAAATCATACCAGATGAATATGCGGCTGATATTGTACGCAAGATTTTTGACTGGAAATTAAAAGGTATGAGTTCAGCGGCAATCGCTAAAAAACTCAATGAACTTGGTGTAGCAGCTCCTTCTGAGTATAAAAGGCAGATTGGCGGAAATTATAAATGCGGTTTTCAGAAAAATGCAAAAGCAAAATGGTCGGCGGTATCTATTAACCGCATATTAAAGAACAAGATTTATATAGGTGTGCTTGAACAGGGAAAACGTGAAAAAGTCAATTATAAGCTGAATAAGGTTATAGAAAAGCCGGAAACAGAGTGGGCGGTAAAAGAAAATACCCATGAAGCGATTATCAGTAAGGCGGATTTTGAAAATGTGGCAAAACTCTTAAATCTTGACACCCGTAAATCTCCGGATGAAGAAACTTTGTTCATGCTGTCCGGTTTGATGTTCTGTGGGGAATGTGGCAGGAGTATGGTCAGACGTTGTAACCGTTATAAAGCGAAACAGAACATATACTATATATGTGCCACTTATAATAAAGGAAAAGGGTGCAGCCGCCACAGCATAAACCAGTCAGTGGTAGAAGATATACTGCTGGATGCAATCAAAAGGCATATTGAACACGTTGCCAAACTGGATGAACTTTTGACTTTAATGAAAGAGAATGAAGCCTGTTATGATGATGTGGTGGCGAATGACCGGGAAATCCTTGCTAAGTATCAAGAGCTGGAACAGTGTAAGAAGGTGGAAATGGCTTTGCACAGAGATCTGGCGGCAGGGATTATTTCCATAGATGAATATGAGCAGTTTAAAGAAAATTTTGCTCGTAAGTCCGCAGAGATAGAGGAAACAATCAGAAAATTGCAGGCGGAGATAGAAACAGTTTTTAAAGAAGGACTGTTTGCGAATGAATGGATTGATACATTTACGAAAAAAGGAAATATCACATCGTTAGATAGAAGTATCGTTCTGTCATTAGTGGAGAAAATTACTGTTTATGAAGAAAACAGAATTGAGATCACCTTTAAGTATCAGGATGAATACGAAACCTTATGTAAAATTACAAGTAGTATTGCCTGCAATCCTACTGGGCACATTCCGGCATCTATGAAGGGGGTGGGCATCAATGGCTAGGACAGCGGACAGGTATAGAAAGAACTATGTTAAAACAAAGAAAACTGACAAAGTATATCAGGTTGGAGATTATTTAAGGCTATCGGTGGACAGTGACTATACAGGGAGCGACTCCTTAGAAAATCAAAGAAAGCTGGCACAGGAATATATAAGTAGACGTCCTGACCTGAATATAGTAAGAGAATATGTTGATGATGGGAAAACAGGAACAGATTTTTCACGTCCGGCATTTAGCCGGATGATAGCAGATATGAAAGCAGGAATCATTGACTGTGTGATTGTCAAGGATTTATCCCGGTTTGGAAGGGAGTACATAGAAGCCGGCAATTATATTGAGAAGGTATTTCCGTTCTTAGGTGTGCGCTTTATATCCATTGTTGACAGGTATGATAGTGCTGATGCAGATTGCAGCAGAGAACTTTTGCTTATTTCTCTTAAAAACCTTATGCATGAGATGTATGCAAGGGATATTTCCAAGAAAGTAGGAAGCACCTTTCGGACGAAACAGGAAAAAGGGATGTTCTATCGCAGTGCTACGATTCCTTATGGATATAAGATGAATGGAAGTGGTACGAATTATATGATCTGTGAGCAGACAGCTCCGATTGTACGGGAGATATTTAAACAGTGCGGCGAGGGGATTTCTAATTATGCAATAAGCCGATGGCTGTATGATAACCATGTTTATACACCACAGCAATATGCTTTGACAGGCAGTGTATATAGGAAGCCGGAAGAAGAGCTGAAAATATGGCATTGTTCTACAATTAAGCGGCTTCTGGAAAACCCTGTTTATATCGGAAGGGTTATAAGACATCAATCAGAGCAGAGCTTTTTTGCGGGGAAAAAGGCAAGTCCAGTACCGGAACAGGAGCAGATTGTTATTGAGAATAACCATGAACCGATTATTGAAAAGTCGATGTTTGAGATTGTCCAGAAGATACTAAGTCAGACAAAGGATAAAAAAACCGAATCTGCCTGTGAACGCCAAACGGTTGTATTTGAGAGAAATATATTTCAAGGGAAGCTGTTCTGCGGCTCTTGTAAGGCAAATATGGTCAGGGTAGGCGCTTATCGCTCTGTCAATGGGGTAAAGGAGCAATACAAGATTTTTAAGTGCAGTACTCATAGAAATCACTGCGATTTATGTGATACAAGGTGGATTGCAGAGGACTTGCTGTGTGATATTCTGTATGGCACGATACGCAGGCATTTGAGTTTGATAAAAGGGATAAAGAAAAAGATAGAAAAAGATATTCGTTATTCCTTTGAAGAAAATCTGAAACAGACAGAATGGAAAAGACAAAAGATTGTGAGTACAAAGAACCTATTGGAGCAAGAGTATATGCAGAAATATTCAGATTATGCGGAAGGAAGTATCTCACAGGCGGCATTTCTGCAATATAAAAGTACCTATCATGAGAAAATAGAACTATGCGGGAAACAGGAGAATGTTTGTGCTAAAGAGGTAAAAGGGATAAAGAAGTGTCAGGCGGCTTTGCAAAAACTATTGTCGGACTGGCTTTGCTTTCAGAATACAAGGAAATTGACGGAAACAATGGTAGAAATCTGTGTTGACAGAATAGAGCTTTTTACTGATAACCGGGTGGAAATAAAGTTAAGGTATCAGGATTGCTTTTCGGTTCTTGATAGTTGGATGCAAAAGGAGGTGTGATTTTATGCTGTTTATGGTTCTGGCACTGTATTTAAGGCTGTCAAAAGAAGATGGTGATATGGTTGATGAAAGCAATAGTATCACAAATCAAAGGCTCATTCTACGCAAGTTTGTGGAGCAAAAACCGGAATTTGCGGGTTTTGAGATAAAGGAATACATAGATGACGGATTCAGCGGTAAAAATTTTGAAAGACCGGGGGTTCAGGAACTATTGGAAGATGTAAAATCCGGTAAAGTGTCCATTATCATTGTGAAGGACTTCTCACGCTTTGGAAGAAACCATATTGAAGTCGGTAATTACATTGAAAAGATATTTCCATTATTGGATGTTCGATTTATCGCTGTCAATAACAGCTTTGACAGCAAAGACTATAAAGGAACGACACCAGATATGGATGTTGCGTTTGAGAATCTGATGTATGATTATTTTAGCGAAGAAAACTCTGTTAAAATCAAAAATGACCTGATGGGAAGGCGTAAGCGAGGGAAATATCTTGCCACATTTGCGGCATTTGGCTATAAAAAATCGCCCTCAGACCATAACCGTATAGTAGTAGATGAGGAAGCGGCGTCTGTTGTACGCATGATTTTTGAGAAGTATGCAGAGTGTGGAATTAAGGCGGAGGTGGCAAGGTATTTAAACCAGAAAGATATTCCTACACCACAAATCTATGCAGTGAAAAGCGGCAGCACCTACCAATGGAAATATCAGGGCGAAAAAAAAGTGTGGAATGGCTCTATCATAGGAAGAATTTTGAAAAATGAGATATATGTGGGAAATACAGTTTTTCATAAAAAGGAAACGATTGAGGTCGGTTCAAGAAGAACGAAATGCTTGCCAAAAGATGAATGGGAAGTCTGCGAAGGTACACATGAACCAATCATATCAAAGGAATTATTTGAATATGTGAACAGCATGGATGCCCGGACAAGCAGCATAAAAAAACTGGCAGATCGAGAAAATTTAGATAAGACGGTATATTGTGAGGGAGAAAAGAGAAAAAGGGGAAGTGCGGATTCGCCTGTTAAGGGATTGGTAAAGTGCGGTGGATGCAGACACAATATGCAGCGTCGAAGCAGATTAAATGCGTCTTATTATTGCAGATATTACTATGAAACGAAGCAGGAGGGATGTTGCCCGGAGAATGTCAAGGAATCGGAACTCATAGCAGTTGTTTTGTCAGCAATCAGGAATCAGGCAATGCTGGCAGGGGAAATGGGAAGGTTACAGGATTTATATAACAATCAGTTCCAGGAGCGTGTCAAGGCGGATCAGGAGCAAAAGGAGCAGCTTCAGGAACAGATTCAAAAACTTACAGATAGCAATTTTTCACTGTATGAAAGCTATGCAAAAGGTGAGATTGATGCTGACTGTTTTTTACAGAAAAAAGAAAATAACAATAAGCAGATAGAAATATATGAAGCAGAACTTAGGGCTTGCCATTCAAAAGAAACAGCAGTACCGGATGAAAAGTCTGATTTGTTAAACTTGTTAAAAGGAAAAGAAAATCTAACAGACCTTACAAAAGAGGTTGTCAGACAGCTTGTAGATGCGGTTTATGTATATGGCGGCAACCGGGTTGAGGTTGTCTTTAAGTTTCAGGACAAAAGCGTGGAAACATTGAAAAATTAAGGTTTTTATGATATTATAAGGACAGGAGAATAGGATATGACAAATGAGCAGAAAAGGGAAGAGAAACAGAAGCTGCTTTTAGAACGCTTACAGGAAATGAGTTATTTTGATGACGAATTTATGACAAAATGTCTGGAAGATTATCCCAAAGGGGTAGAACTGATGCTGCGCATTATTATGAATGATGCAAAGTTAGTTGTAAAAGAAGCACAGGTACAGGCGGTAATAAAGAACCTGCAAGGGCGTTCTATCAGAATGGATGTTAAGACAAATGATGTGTCAAAGAAACAGTACGATGTAGAACTGCAACGAGCCGACAGTGGGGCAAAGCCGAAACGTGCGAGATATAACAGCAGTTTAATGGATGCAAATTCCATTCTTCCGGGAGATGATACGGAAATGCTGGCGGAAACGTATGTGGTATTTATTACAGAGAATGATGTGCTTGAAGGTAATCTCCCGATTTATCATATTGACAGGACAATTCAAGAAACAGGGGCGTTGTTTAATGATAAAGCACATATTATATATGTAAACGGAGAGATTAAAGATGATACACCATTAGGGCGGTTGATGCACGATTTAAGCTGTGCTGATCCAGACGATATGAATTATAAGGAATTAGCAGACCGGGCAAGATATTTCAAGAAAGATGAGGAAGGACGAAAAATTATGAGTAAAATCATGGAGCAGCTTTTAAATGAAGAAAAAATTGAAGCAGCAAAGCGTATGCTGGAAAGAGGAAAAATGACAAAAGAGGAAATTGCAGAGGATTTAGATTTGCCATTGAGTGTAGTGGAAAGACTTGAGAATGATTTACAACTGGCATAATGAATTTTGCGGTGGATTGTGAAAGCAGGAACTCATGAAACGGAGAAATCCTGCTTTTATTATATTGATTTTCTTGTTTTGGTATTATTCAACAATAAGAGAAAGGAAAAAACCATTATTACAAGATATTTTTCACAAAGTTCGTGTCACTAACTTGACACAAGGGGGCTTAAAGGCAATGAAAGAACTGGCGTCGCTGGAAAGGGAGAGGATTGCAAAACAAAAGAAATCTGGCGGCATGGCTCCAGATGATGTGCAGGTTACGAAAGCAAGTGATGAAATGTGCACTTTCCTAGTAATTAATATATCTTCTTTGCAGCTAATCCCTGTCAGCGTTATTGCCTACCGGGCGCAGTATGGCGCAGTTAATCCGGCGGCAATTGTGCTTCCGGGGTTGATTGCTACAGTGGCAAGTACTTTGGCGGCAGTTATATTTTGCAGGTGGATGGGGAAAAAAGGGCGTAATCAGAATTGATTTTTATGGCATTCTATTGTATAATACTTCCTTAGCAAGGTGAGAGAGTTTGCGCAGAAAAGCGTAGGAATGAGGAAGAATATGGCAAATTATAATAAGACAGTTTTGATTGTTGATGATTCAGAGGCAGACCGGATGGCATTAAAGAGCATGCTTGGAGAATTTAAATTAATAGAGGCAGAAAGCGGGTATGCTGCCCAGACAGTTATTACAGAAAGAAGGTTCGATTTGGATGCTATTTTTCTGGATGTTTCAATGCCAGGGCTTGATGGGTTCGGGGTATTGAAAAATATGCAATTAAAGGGGATACATAATATATCTGTTTTCATGGTTTCTTCTGAGGCAACGACAGAAAATGTGACGAAAGCAGCAAAATTTAATGTTGCAGGCTTTATTAAGAAGCCGCTTGAGAAGGGGGATGTTTTGAGCAGGCTGAAGACAAATCTTGGAATATCAGGATAAGACATGCTGACGAAAGGAATGGATAAGGATGGACAAAAAGATAAGACGGGTTTTTATGTACAGTATTGTTAGTGCTGTTACGATATGTGTGATTATTTTCAGCTTTTTGGTATATTGGATGTCAAAGCAGACAAGGGAATCTGTTTCCAATATCAGTGCGCTTTATATGTCTGAGATGTGTATTCAGATTAAACAGAAATTTACATCAGTTAGCAAGCTGCGCATGGATCAGATGTCAGGACTTATAAGGCGTACTTCGCCAGAAGCGGCGGTGTATGGAACAGAAATGTTTGAGCAGTTACAGGTTGGGGCGGAAGTACGGGATTTGGAGAGCCTGGGGCTTTATAAAGAAGATGGTGAAGCAGAACATATTTATGGGGAAAAGTTACAAGTCTATGACTTTAGTGATTTCTTAAAGGTTATGGAAAAAGAAGAGGCAGGGCTTGCCTGGGGCCAGAATGAAGAAGGGGATAAATTCCTTATGATGGCTGTTAGGGCAAAATATCCATTAAAAGATGGAAGCACAAGTGATTTCCTGGTAGGGGCAGTTTCCATGGAATACTTGAATAATGCCCTTTATCTTGATGAAAAAGAAGGGATGATGTATTCCCATATCATTGACAATGACGGGACTTTTGTAATCAGGAATTCTGATGCTTACAGGGAGAATTATTTTGACCGGATTGATTCCCTGATTGAAGAAAATCCGGGACAGGGAAGGACAGGGAGTAAAGTTTATACAGAAGAATTAAAAAAGGCGGTAGAACGGGAAGAGTCGTATTTTACAATTGTAATGATTGACGGGGAAGAGCGTTTTGTGCACTGCACGCCTATCTCTGAAAATGTTGACTGGTATCTGGTTGCCGTTATGCCAAGCGAGGCTCTTGATACGACAATCAACCATCTGGACAGGGTTCGTATTATAAGCATACTAAGTGTATTTGCAGTTATTATGGTTACGATGCTGGTTATTTTTAATATTTATTACCAGTTTTCGAAAAAGCAGATGAAGCTGTTAGACCAGGCTAAGAAAGAGGCGGTTCATGCCAATGAGGCAAAAAGTGAATTCCTGTCCAGCATGAGCCATGATATCCGTACCCCAATGAATGCAATTATTGGGATGACAGAGATTGCCACAAGGAATATCCGGGATTCCGCCAGGATAGAAGATTGTCTGGGAAAAATCAGGCTGTCAAGTAAGCATCTGCTTGGCCTGATAAATGACGTACTTGATATGTCTAAGATTGAAAGCGGTAAGATGATGCTGAATGAAGGGCCAGTTTCGCTCAGGGAGGTTATGGATGATATTGTCAATATTGCCCAGCCGCAGATAAAGGAGAAAAACCAGTATTTTGATATATATATTCAGGATATTCTGACAGAAAATGTCCTTTGCGATGAGATACGTCTGAATCAGGTGATTTTAAATCTTTTATCTAATGCAATTAAGTTTACTCCATCAGAGGGAAGGATTGACGTGCATCTCTATCAGGAAGAATCGCCGAAAGGGGAGGCGTATGTAAGAACCCATTTTCTTGTGGAAGATACGGGAATCGGTATGTCAGAGGAATTCCAGAAGAAGATTTTTGACAGCTTTGTAAGGGAAGAGAAGGCACAGGTTCAGAAAATTGTGGGGACAGGTCTTGGGACTTCTATTGCAAAGAACATTATCAATCTTATGGGTGGTGAAATCAGCCTACAAAGTGAGGAAGGGAAAGGCAGTACTTTCCATGTTATCGTGGATTTGAAAAAATCAGAGGTTGATGAAGAAGATATGAAGCTACCAGAATGGAGTATACTGGTGGTGGATGATGATGAGAGGCTTTGTCTGAGTGCTGTCGCAAACCTGAAAGACCTTGGTGTTCATGCTGATTGGACGCTGGATGGTATGGAAGCGGTAAAGATGATTGCAGAACATCATGAAAGAGGGGAAGATTACCATTTTGCACTGGTTGACTGGAAGATGCCTAATATGGATGGTATTCAGACAATTCAGGAAATAAGGAAGAGGGTAGGAAGGCATATGCCTATTTTCCTGGTGTCCTCGTATGATTGGGGGGAGATGGAGGATAAGCTGAGTTCCTTTGAAATTGAAGGGTTTATCGGAAAGCCGCTCTTTAAATCTACATTGTTTGGGCGTTTACAACAATATATGGAAGGATATTCTTTTGATACAGATAATACAGGGGAGCAGGTAGATTTTAACAATAAGCGTATTCTTTTATCTGAGGATATTGATATTAACTGGGAAATTGCGAATGAAATTCTTTCGGCTTCCGGACTGATTTTAGAGAGGGCGGAGAATGGTCTTGAATGTGTAAATATGTTCCAGCAATCGGAGGAAGGTTTTTATGATGCGATTCTGATGGATATCAGGATGCCGGTTATGGATGGATATGATGCAACAAAAGCAATCCGTGCTTTAGACCGTTCGGATAGCAATCTGCCAATTATTGCCATGACAGCAGATGCTTTTTCCGATGACGCACAACGTTGTTTTGAGTGTGGTATGGATGCTCACCTGACAAAACCGCTTGATATCAGGGAATGTATGAGAACCCTGCAAAAATACCTGTCATGATTTTGCTGCGAGGATGGTGGTAAAATCATGACAGTTTCTGCCATTTGCAAAGTGACAGGGTTAACTCTGTCTTGACATTTCTATAGAAAAGTGTTATTTTTTTAGTGTGAAAAAATAACACTTTTCTATAGAAATGTCAAGACAGAGATAGAAAATGGAGTACACAGATAAGTAAAAAAGATGAGGGAGACATAATGGAAAAGGAAAAACAGCAGATACTGATTGTGGATGATGAAGAAATCAACCGCATAATTCTGAAGGAGATTTTTCAGGATGAATATGAGGTGCTAGAAGCTGTAGACGGAAGGGATGCCGTTTACAAGATTCAGAGCAGGCATAATATGGTATTAATTTTGTTGGATGTCATCATGCCTGTTATGGATGGCTTTATGGTGTTGGAATATATGCAGGAGCATGGCCTGATTGATAAGATACCAGTAATCCTTATTACCAGTGAGAGTGTGGGAGAAAGTGAAGGCAAGGCATACTCCTATGGAGTGGCCGATGTTATGCATAAACCATTTTATCCTTACATAGTAAAGAGAAGAAGTAGAAATATTATTAACCTGTACCAGCATCAGCAGCATATGGAAGAGCGGTTAAAAGAACAGGAAGAGGAAATCCGGACACAGGAAAAGGAAATCCGCAAGAGTAATGAATTTATTATTAATGCGCTTAGTTCTGTTGTGGAGTTCAGAAGTGCGGAGACTGGAGAGCACACAAGGCGCATCAAGTATTTTACAAGAGTGCTTTTAAGATATCTGGTAAATTATTTTCCGAAGTATGGGCTTACTCCTTCCCAGGTTGATAAGATTGCAAGGGCATCAGCGTTGCATGACATTGGTAAGGTGGGCATTCCGGATGCGATTCTTTTAAAGCCGGGACGTTTGACAGATGAAGAGTTTGAAATTATGAAAACGCACACAACGATTGGATGTGAGATGTTAGAAAAGTCCTGTCGGGATCGGACGAGTGAATTTTATCAATATTGTTATGATATTTGTCGTCATCATCATGAGAGGTGGGATGGCCGGGGCTATCCTGATCATCTGGTCGGAGATGAGATTCCAATCAGTGCGCAGATTGTTGCCATTGCAGATGTCTATGATGCATTGGTAAGTCCGAGGGTATACAAAAGTGCATTTGCCAGTAGTACAGCATTTGATATGATTATGAATGGTGAGTGTGGTGAATTTTCGCCAGATATTTTGGAGTGTTTTGCACTTGCTAAAGAGGATTTTTTCAACATTGTAGAAGTGATTAAGATGTTTGATTTTCTTGAATAAAAGGGGAGTGCAAATGCATTCCCCTTATTTTGATTTGCAGGAATATGCTTAAATAAAAGCCTGAGGAGGGATAAATGGTATGGAACAGAGTGAGGATTATATATTTCCAATGGAAGATGCCCTGGAGATGATATTCATATTTGATAAGACAGGTATCATTTCTTATGCAAATGCAATGGCAAAGAAAAAGCTGGAAAGAAAGAGTGATTTGTGTGGAAGGCATATCAGCGATGTTTTCCCGAATACATTTAAACGTGCAGACGAAGGATTTGAGACAGATTATCCTTTTGGTAAAGAAGTGCAGGAACTTTTTGCATACCGTACGAATCTTACCTGCTTTCCGGTAGAGGCAAAAATTGTAGACGGTGGTGAGGGTGCTGAGACATACATATGCATGGCGAATGATATCCTGGAAAAAGAGTTTTTGAATAAAGAAATTGAAAAAGTACGTGAAGAGGCTCAAGCGGCAATGAAGGTAAAGTCGGAGTTTGTAGCTAATGTAACGCATGAACTCCGTACTCCGGTAAACGGCGTTTTGGGAAATGTAAAGGAATTACTATGTGAAGAATGGGATGGGGAAACAGAAAAGGCACTGCGGCTGATTGAACGCTGTTGTGGTGATATGAATAAAATTATTAATAATATTCTTGACTTTTCCAAGCTGGAGGCGGGAAAATTTTCTTTGGAGCCAAGAAAGTTCCATTTCAGGAATATGATGGATTATGTGAAAGCCCATCACATTAATAAAATTACGGAAAAGGGACTGGAGTTTTTTATGACGGTATCTCCGCAGATACCAGAATATGTGATTGGAGATGAATTGAGGATTGTGCAGATTCTCAACAATCTTTTGTCCAATGCATTGAAATTTACGGCGCTTGGTAAGATTACGGTAGAAGTTGTAAAAACAGCAAGGGTAAACGATAAAATTGAGTTGTTTTTTATTGTGGCAGATACCGGAATTGGAATAGACAAAGAGGATAAGAAGAAGCTGTTCCAGAGTTTTTCACAGGTAGATGCTTCTATTTCCAGAAAATACGGTGGTACAGGATTGGGGCTGAATATCTGTAAGCAGTTAGTGGAGCTTATGGGTGGAAGGATTGAAGTAGAGGGGAAAAAGAACAGAGGGAGTACTTTTTCTTTCTCGATCTGGGTAGATGCCTGTGGGGGAGAGGAAGATGTGGTTGTGCAGCAGGAGACTGAGGCGCCTCTTTTGACATCAGCAGCGTTTAAATCCATAGAAGATGACAGCCAGGAGGATGTCAGACAGTATGGCACGCCAGAAAATCAGGAGAATCTGAAAAAGGTTCTGTCAAAGCTGATTCTCTGTGTAGAGATGGAAAACTGGGAAAAGGCAGAAATGTTTATGGAAACGGTGAGGCAGCTTACGGAAGAAGCACCGCGTGAGGTAAAACGTGTGATTCTGAAGCTAAAAATGGCTATTCAGAAAGAAAACTATGAGAAAATAACGGCAGAATATGATGAATTAAACAGCTTTTTGTAAAGAAGCGTGAAAGTATTGCGTTTATGATGGAATTTATGGGATAAGAAAGAATGGAGATTGTGTATGGTTTTAGAGAAAAATGAAATGGATGGAGGAACTGTTCTTATTGTAGATGATGTGGAATCAAACAGGATGATTCTGGGAGAAATCATTCAAAATATGGATTGCAGTCCCGTTTTGGCAGAGAATGGAAAGCAGGCATTGGAGATGGTCAAGGAGTACAATCCGCAGCTTGTATTAACGGATATTTCTATGCCGGGAATGGATGGTTATGAGTTATGCCGTGTCTTAAAGGAAAAGGAGAAGACAAAGGATATTCCGGTGATTTTTATTTCAGCATATGATAATCCGAATGATATGGTGGATGGCTTTCGTTTGGGTGGTGCGGATTATATTACTAAGCCGTTTATTCCAGAGGTGGTTCAGGCGAGAGTCAGCGTCCATCTTAGTCTGCATCAGGCAAATCAGGGACTTTTGCAGATGAACCATAAGCTTCAGGTTTCTGTGACAGAGCAGTTGAACCAGATGGAGCAGGAGAAAAAGAATGTATTGAATGCAATCGCAAATATTGTAGAGCAAAATGCCGGGTATGATGAAAGTTATATGAAACGGTTAAAACGCAATTGTGGGATTCTGGCGCAGGGAATGCAGCTTTCTCCTTTGTTTGCAGATAAAATTTCAGATTCCTATGTGGATACCATCGAACTGGCTGTGTCAATTTGTGATATTGGAAAAATCGGTATTCCGACAGAACTTTTGAAAAAAGAAGGGAATCTGACGGAAGAAGAAGCAGCAGTGATGAAAAAACATACAAAAATCGGGGCAAAGTTTCTGGAAGATATTTATGCAGGAAATGAAAAGAATGATTTCATTAGGATATCAACAGATATTATAAAATATCACCATGAAAACTGGGATGGAAGCGGATACCCGGAGGGGCTTTCTGGAAACAAGATTCCGCTTGCGGCACAGATTCTTGCCATAATGGACAGATATTGTGTGTTAACAGAAAAGGGAGCAAATGGCAGGGAAGAAGCACTGGAAATTATGAAAAAGGAAGCAGAAAAGAAATTTAATCCAGATATTTTAAGTATTTGCAGTAAAATATCACGTCAGTTCTGTTAAAAAGTTGTATGGGAGGGATAGAGCTTTGATGACAGATGAAGAGTTTACAAGAATTACATCATATATGAAACAGAATTATGGCATTGAACTGGCAGAAAAGAGGGAGATTGTCAGAGGACGTCTGGAAAACCACATCAAGTCAGGAGGCTGGAAAAGTTTTAAAGATTTTATGAATGAGGTGGAGAGTGACCGCAGCGGGACGCAGGAAACAATGCTGGTCAATCTTCTTACAACAAATTATACTTATTTTATGAGGGAATTTGAGCATTTTGAATTTTTTCGGACTGTTGTTCTTCCGTGGATTAAGCAAACGGAAGGCAGGAAAAAGGATATGCGTATCTGGTGTGGTGCAGCTTCTACGGGAGAAGAGCCATATATGATTGCGATGGTGATTGCGGATTTTCTGGGAATAGAGAAGGAACAGTGGGATTCGACACTTCTGGCGACAGATGTTTCCACAAGGGCATTGCAGCAGGCAATAGCGGGAGTTTACCGTGATGAGCAGTTGAAAAATGTTCCTGAGCAGTGGAAAAAGCATTTTTTTCAATCCATGGCCGGCGGCACACAATTTAAGGTCAAGGATGAGCTGAAAAAGAAGATTCTTTTTCGGCAGTTCAATTTAATGAACCCTTTTCCCTTTAAAAGAAAAATGCATACTGTATTTTTGCGCAATGTTATGATATACTTTAATGAACAGACAAAACAGGAGCTGATCCGTAAGGTGTATAATTTCATGGAACCTGGCGGGTATTTATTTATAGGGATGACGGAAACCCTCAACAGGAATACGACACAATTTGAAATTGTCAAACCGTCAATTTACAGAAAAAAGGAAGGAAAGGACTGAGTTTATGCAGCCAATTAAGGTATTAATAGTAGATGATTCTATTCTATTCCGTGAATTGCTGGTTCAAAGCCTGAGCAAAGATCCGGCAATTCAGGTTGTGGGGACTGCAAAAGATCCTTTTGAGGCAAGGGATGCGATTCTTGCGTATCATCCAGATGTTATGACGCTGGATGTAGAGCTGCCAAGGATGAATGGAATTGAATTCCTGCGGAAGCTGATGCCGCAGTATCCGCTCCGTGTTGTAGTAATTAGTGCCTTAAATAACAAAGTATTTGATGCGATGGATGCAGGAGCCGTAGATTTTGTAGCAAAACCTGCTGTGTCAGGACCTGGGCAGATGGAAGAGTTTATAAAAAATGAGCTTTTGGTCAAGATTAAAATTGCTTCTACTGCTAAAATTGATAGCAAAAAAAGTTTGGTAATGCAGCAACAGTCTCGTCTTATAGGGAATAAAAGTAATCTTGTTGTGGCAATTGGAGCTTCTACAGGAGGTACGGAGGCGATTTTTTCTGTAGCAAAGGGTTTTGGGCCGGATATTCCAGGGATTGTGGTGGTGCAGCATATGCCTCCGGGATTTACGGAAATGTATGCTCAGAGACTGAATACACAGACAAGGCTTCGGGTGAAAGAGGCAAGGACAGGAGACCGGGTGATGCCAGGGCAGATGCTGATTGCTCCGGGAGGAGATGAACATATGCGTCTTGTGAAGGTAAATGGCGCTTATCAGGTGGAGTGTATACGTGGTCCAAAAGTGAATGGACACTGCCCTTCTGTGGAGGTTTTGTTTGAGTCTGTGGCAAAAAGTGCAGGCCGTGACGCTGTAGGAATTATTCTGACCGGAATGGGTGGCGATGGTGCAAAAGGACTGTTAGCCATGAGGAAGGCAGGAGCAAAGACAATAGGGCAGGATGAGTCTACCTGTGTTGTGTATGGTATGCCCAAGGTTGCGTATGATATGGGCGCAGTGCAGTATCAGGAAAAATTGTCTGATATCGCAGGCAGGACATATGCGTTATTAAATAAAATGTAAAGGAGAGATAATATCGCAGGCAGGACATATGCGTTATTAAATAAAATGTAAAGGAGAGATAGCATGAAGATTCTATTGGCAGAAGATGATTTTGTAACGAGGAAATTTATGGTGAATTTCCTGTCAAAGTATGGTGAATGTGATGTTACTGTGGATGGAATGGAAGCAGTTGATGCATTTATGATGGCTTTGGAGGATGGGGAACCATATGACTTGATATGTCTTGATATTATGATGCCGGTTATGGATGGGTATCAGGCACTGATGGGAATCCGGAATCTGGAAAAGGAAAGGAACATTCCAAAAGAGAAGGCGGTAAATGTTATTATGACTACTGCACTCAATGAAGAGAAAAATGTCAAAATGGCATTTGAGCTGGGATGTACTATTTATTCCGGTAAGCCTATTGATCAGGGAAGGTTTGAACAGGCATTGAAAAAGCTGGATCTGATATAATGAGGGGTAACTGTCCAATAGCTTCGTGGTTTTGAATAGTTACAAATAAATGAACATATTAGAATATGCAGGAAAGGAGAGGGATATGGCTGAAGAATTTAATGCAGAGGGCATGCTGGATATGTATCTGTTCGAAAACGGACAGCTTTTAGAGCAGCTTCAGGAAACCGTTCTGGAACAGAAGGATGCGGATTGTTTTGATGAAGAGAGCATCAATGAGATATTCAGAACCATGCATACAATTAAAGGCTCGTCCGGAATCATGATGTTTGATGACATCATGGCTGTTTCCCACAAACTTGAGGATGTTTTCTATTTTCTTAGAGAATCCCACCCGGATAATGTGCCACATCTTGAACTGGTAGAACATGTGTTGGAGGTGTCGGATTTTATTACGGGTGAAATGGATAAACTCCAAAATGGAGACCCGGCGGATGGCGACTCCAGTGAACTGATTAAGGAACTTGATCAATTTTTGACTTCGATTCAGGGGGATTCTGAAAAGGCAGGAACGAAGCCGCCGCCAAAAAGTGAACATGTAGAACCAAAGCAGTTTTATATAGCGCCTGTTGCTACAAGCGCTAGTCATTTTTACAAAATTTATATTACTTTTTTCCCAGAAACAGAGATGTCAAATGTCCATGCCTATAAGACGGTATATGCATTGAAAGAAATTGCAGAGGATCTTTTGTATTCCCCTGAGGATATTATTGCAGATGCCTCCAGTGCAGAAACGATTTTAGAGGAGGGCTTCCGTATTCTTTTACAGGCACAATGTACAGAAGAGGATATCCGCAATATAGTGAATGAGGGATATGATATCCAGAGGGTGGATATTTATGAGTGCAGTGCTGAAGAATTTGTTCATGGCTTTGATTTTGGAGGCCACAAATCAGAGATTGATTTGGAATCTGATGTAGAGGAAATTGAAAAGAAAGCAAATGAGGACAAAGAGGCGTCTAGAGGGCAAGCTAAGGCGTCTGCCAAGAAGCCAGAGATGGCTCCAGGTGATTTCGTCATTAAGTCGAAGGAGCCAGGTAAGAAAAAGAAGCTGGCAAGAGATAAGCCAAAGGGAGAAAAAGCTTCCTTTATCAGTGTGAATGTAAGCAAGATGGATCAGTTGATGGATTTAATTGGCGAGCTGGTTATTTCTGAATCTGTTGTATTGCAGAATCCTGATTTGAAGGTACCAGGACTGAATCTTAACAGCTTTAATAAGGCTGCTGCCCAGATGTCCAAGATTTCTACGGATTTACAGAATGTTATTATGTCAATGAGGATGGTGCCTCTGACAAATACTTTCCAGAAGATGAACCGTATTGTTTTCGATGTCTCCAGAAAGCTTGGAAAGGACATTGAGTTTGAAATGATTGGGGAGCAGACAGAGGTAGATAAAAATATTATTGAGCATATTTCAGATCCTCTGATGCACATGGTCAGAAATGCTGTAGACCATGGTATTGAGAGCAATGAAGAACGGAAAGAAGCAGGCAAGGCGGAAAAGGGCAAGGTTACACTTTCTGCCAAGACAGAAGCTGGAAAGGTCTGGATTAGCGTTGAGGATAACGGAAAAGGCCTTGACAGGGAAGCGCTTCTTGCCAAGGCAAGAAAACAGGGACTTCTGGATGACAATAAGCCGGACAGTGCCTATAGCGACAAAGAGGTTTACCAGTTTATTACTCTTCCAGGCTTTTCTACGAAGGAACAGGTAACAGAGTATTCCGGCCGTGGTGTTGGTATGGATGTAGTAGTCCAGAATATTCAGTCCATTGGAGGAGCTCTTGAAATCGACAGTACTCCAGGATTTGGAAGTGTCATGAGCCTGAAGATTCCACTGACGCTGGCGATTGTCAATGGCATTGTGATGGAAACAGGAAATTCTTCTTTTGTACTGGAAACAGCAGTGATCAAGGAGTTCTTCAGTGTAACAGAGGATATGATGATTCATGAGCCAAACGGCGAGGAATACGTCATGATACGTGGGGAATGTTTCCCTGTAATCCGTCTGGGTAAATGGTATGATCTGAAGGAGGAGTACCAGGAATCTGTTGAGAAAGGCATGATGTTAATCCTTGAAGTGGAAGATAAGAAAATCTGTCTTTTTGTTGACAGGCTGATTGGTGAGCAGGAAATTGTTGTAAAACCAATCCCGTCATATATTAAGAAGGTGAAAGGGTTATCCGGTTGTACACAGCTTGGTGACGGAAGTATTGCCCTGATTCTGGATCCGGGTGGATTGATAGCATAGAAAAATAGAAAGGAACGGTATTCCAAATGGATGAAATAAGCGAATTGAGGAATCAGATAGACGACGAACTCCTGGGGACTTCAAATGGGCATGATGCGCAAAAGGACAAATATATGACCTTTAAATCCGGCAGCGAGTATTTTGGGCTGAAAATCCAGTATGTAAATGAGATTATCCAGTTCCAGACAATTACAGAAATTCCGGAAACAGAGGATTATATTAAGGGGCTGATTAATCTAAGGGGAAAAGTCATTCCTGTGATTGATGTCCGTTTGCGGTTCAAACAGGAGCCATTTGAATATAATGACAGAACCTGTATTATTGTCATCAGTGTAAAATCTACAGTGGTCGGGCTGATTGTTGAGAAGATTGCGGAGGTAGTTGAAATTAGTGATAAAAATATACTACCACCTCCTACCATTGGAAATACGGATAAGGCACATCATAAATATGTATATGGTATTGGAAAGATTGGAGATACTGTGAAGCTTCTTTTAGATCCAGATAAATTAATTAATGATGATGATTTGGAAGGGGTTGAACAGGTAAATGAATCAAATAATGAAGAAGGAGACTAGTGAACATGAAGAACTTGAGTATTAGACTAAAATTGATAATTGTTTTTGGGTTGACAATGGTGCTTACTGTTATCAATGTTATGATTGGCAATAGCATTTCTAAGAGTATTGCAAATGCAGAAAATAAAGAGACGTTTGTTAGAAATACATCTTTTTTCTCCTGGGGAGTAGCAATTGTATCTATTCTGATTACAATTTTCTTTGCGGCTGCAATAATTAAGACAATCAGGGTGTCAATTGAGCAGTTATCCAATGCTGCAAAAGAGATTGCAATGGGTCACGTTGATATTGAATTAGTTAAATATAACAATGATGAATTTGGAGAGCTGGTTGAAGAGTACAGAAAGGTAATCAGCAATATTAAATATCAGGCAAAGGTAGCGGAAGAAGTATCAAAGGGAAATCTGACGGTGAAAGTTACTCCAAAATCCCCAGAAGATCTGTTAGGAAATTCTTTAAAGAAATTAGTAGAAGATAATTTTCGCACGATGTCTGGCATAAGTGATGCAGGTTCCCAGGTAACAATTGGTGCTTCCCAGGTGGCAAGCGCAAGCCAGGCATTGGCACAGGGGTCTACAGAACAGGCAAGTGCAATTGAACAGATTACGGCTTCAATTGATGAAATTGCAGGAAAGACAAAGCAGAATGCAGAGCAGGCAAATTCTGCTGCAAATCTTGTAGCAAAGGCAATCGGTGATGTAGAGCAGGGGAATGAACAGATGATAGAGATGATGACTGCTATGCATGACATCAACCAGGCTTCTGAGAGTATTTCCAAGATTATTAAAACAATTGATGATATTGCATTCCAGACGAATATCCTTGCATTAAATGCAGCAGTAGAGGCAGCAAGGGCTGGTGAAGCAGGGAAGGGATTCGCTGTTGTAGCAGAAGAGGTAAGAAGCCTTGCAGCCAAAAGCGCTTCAGCAGCAGCAGAGACTTCTGAAATGATTGAGGATTCTATTGAAAAAGTCAGCTTTGGTTCTAAGATTGTTGATAATACGGCAAAGGCTATGGAAGAAATTTCAACAGTAGTAAAAGAAAGCGAAGGAATTATTAACGGGATTGCAGAGTCTTCCAATTATCAGGCTAACGCAGTTTCACAGATTGAACAGGCAATTTCACAGGTATCACAGGTAGTACAGACGAATTCTGCTACAAGCCAGGAGTGTGCGGCAGCCAGTGAAGAGCTTTCGAACCAGGCATCCAGAATGAGGGAGATGATTTCTACTTACAATCTGGGAACAATGAGCCAGTCTTCAGATTTCCAGAATATATCCAGCGGAACATCTTCTATGGGGAATATGAATGAGCAGGTGATTTCTCTTGGTGATGATTTTGGAAAATATTGATTGAAAAAAGAGAGGTAGCTTTGATGAGTTTATTTGATGAATTGAAAGCGTTAGGTGTGGATATTGATGAGGGAGTAGGCCGCCTTGGCGGAAATGCTGCTTTATATGAAAAGCTGCTTGGCTCCTTTCAGAAGACGATTGACGCTCATTATGTCAGTTTGGATTTTGACATGAACGATTATGCAGCGACAACAGATAATGCACATGCAATTAAAGGGACAGCAGGAAATCTTTCCATCACTCCGATTTATAAGGCATATACAGATATTGTAGATTTGCTTCGTGCTGATAAGCCGGAGGAAGCAAAGGCAGAGCTTGAAAAGATTCTTCCGGTGCAGGAAGAGATTATGGCGTGTATTGCAAAACATAAGAATTAAAGGTTAAAGTTTCTTTAACACATAATAAATGTCAGGAGGGATTAAGGAACTGTAATTAAGTTATGTGCAGTTCCGAAATCAAACCTTAAAAAAGACACCGTGCTTATGGCGGTGTCTTTTTTGTGAAATTTTATATAATAAGTCTGATAACTTGCTTGCCTAGAGCGTGTTTGAAAATTCATTCCAGGAACTTTCAGTTCCTTACAATCTGCACTCCCCACTTTGCGCTATATTTGCCCCAAATTTAGTCAATGTAGCCCGCTACACCTCCTAAATTTGAGCCAAATCTCCCACAAAGTGGGAAGCACATCTTGCAAAAAGCAATTTTCAAACACGCTCTAGTTAATTTATTGCCCCTTATTTTAATTGTTTTAGAATTTCCAGGGTATATTCCCAGGTACGCTGTACACTTGCTGCATCCATAGATTCTTTTGGGGTGTGAATATCTTTCATATCAGGCCCAAATGAAACACAGTCAAGCCCTGGCAGCCTGTCAGAAAAGATTCCACATTCCAATCCTGCATGAATCGCATTTACAACTGGTTTTTTCCCATATTGTTCTTCAAAAATGCGTACCATCAAATCTCGCAGAGGAGAGTCCTGGCGGTATTCCCATGCTGGATAATCACCAGTATAACTTACGGAGCCGCCAAGTGCTTCCATCAAGCAGCGGATACGGTCTGCCACTTCTTCCTTTTGACTGCTGACACTGCTTCTTACGGAAAAGGAAAAAGAAACTTCGTCCTCTTTGGTGGAAAGAATTCCAAGATTCAGGGAGGTCTGTACCAGTCCTTCAATATCATAGCTCATGCCTTGAATTCCATTTGGAAGGCAGCAAAGCGCAGTAATGACTTTATCGGCAGTTTCCGTTGTCATGGCTTTTACAGATGCGGTTTCTTTTTCTTTTGTCAGTAAAAGTTGAACGGAGGCGTCCGTCTGAATATATTCATTAGCGTAGCAGCTATTCTGTTTTGCAATGGTTTCAGAGAAAAGTTTTCTGTCTGTTTCACTGGAAAATACGAGCGCAGCAGAAGCCTCCCTTGGAATGGCATTGTCTTTTAAGCCGCCACTAACAGAAACCAGTTCAAAGGAAACTTCTTTTTTTAATTCATACAGGGCACGTCCCAGAAGTTTGCAGGCATTGGCGCGCCCTTTGTCAATTTCCACGCCGGAATGTCCGCCGATTAGGCCAGTAATACAGAGAGTTGCCGCAGTACCAGAAACCTCTTTTCTTTGTATTGGCAGATGTGCGGCTGCAGTAACACCGCCAGCGCAGCTTACCAAAAGATAACCTTCTTCTTCTGAATCCAGGTTTAACATGGTACGTCCCTTTAGTGGAGAACAATCTAAAGCTGTTGCACCAAGCATGCCAATCTCTTCGTCTACTGTAAAAACAGCTTCCAGCGGCGGATGAGGAATGTCATCAGAAGCAAGGAGCGCAAGAATATAGGCAACAGCAATTCCGTCATCACCACCAAGAGTAGTTCCTTTGGCGCTAATAATTCCATTTTCAAGCTGCAAATCCAGGCTGTCCTTTGTAAAATCAATGTCGCAGCCTTTTTCTTTTTCACAGACCATGTCCAGGTGTCCCTGTAAAATAACAGGGGCAGCATTTTCATAACCTTCTGTACCTTTTTTGAAGATAATTACATTATTTGCGTCATCCTGTATGTGCTTCAGTTGATGCTCTTTAGCAAAGCGGACACAATAGTCGCTGATTGCCTTTGTGTTTGCGGAACCATGTGGAATTTTGCAGATTTCTTCAAAATAATGAAAAACCGGCTTTGGCTCCAGATTTGATAAAATTCCCATATCAATCCTCCGTTCTTTTTTTAGAAATAGGAAATTGTTTTAAGGTTCTTTTCATGTTGTCTTTTCAAGTATCAGAGGAACTTCAAAACTTTGGATGCCTGTGTGCTGCAGTCAGTACAAATTGGTTTACCTGAAGGGTATGCAAAAATGTAATGACCCGGTCAAGCATTCTGTCTTCTTCCTCTGGAAAAGTTTCTTTCATTAGATTGACAACCTCAAAAACAGTGCGTTTTCCGTCAATGGCTTTCCAGAGGACCGAACCATGTGCATCCAGTGCAATGTGGCTTATTTTTGGTTTGTGGAACAGTTTTTGGGCAACTTTGTGATGCAGTCCTTTGTGTTCCAGTTCAATTTCAACAATTCCATCTTCATGTTCTGACCATTTTCGTTCTGGATTGTGAATCAGAACCATATCCATATAGTTTTTGTCGATTTTCCTGGTTTTCTTCTTTGTCAAAACAGTTCTAAGTCCTTTCTTTACGCTTTACCTTTTTTCGTCCGTGCGGAGAAGAAGATAAGGGAAGCCAGTAAGAGGACGAAGAAGATAACGCCGCCGGTATTTCCAAGAGGCAGTCCCCGATTGATTGCGTCGGCAAGCGTGTCTCCGCCACCCAGCGGGATAACAGCAAGAACAGCCAGGGCAATACCAACGATTCCTTCACCGGCAATCATGCCAGAACAGTATAACACACCTTTATCAATCATTGCATTTTTCTCTTTCTCCGACCGTTTTGTTTTTATATTTTCAAAGAACCAGCGAATCAGTCCTCCGATGAAAATCGGAGTAGAGAGATAAATTGGGAGATAGAGGCCGATTGCCACCGGAAGAATTGGAAGACCAAGAATCTCAATTACGATAGCAACGCCGATACCACAGAATACCATACCCCATGGAAGTGTGCCGCCCATAACGCCTTCTACAACTAATTTCATCAGAGTTGCCTGTGGAGCAGGAAGCTGGTCGGAGCCATATTGCCAGGCTGCATTCAAAAGATACATGATACCACCAATGGCAAGAGCAGCAATTACGGTACCAATTAACTCACCAATCTGCTGTTTAATCGGGGTAGCGCCTACGATATAACCGGTTTTTAAATCCTGTGAGGTATCACCTGCCATAGCTGCAACAATACAGATAACGGTACCAATGCAGATAGCAGATGCCATTCCAGTATAACCAGTAGTTCCCGTTGCTTTCAGTATAGCGGTGGAAATTAACAGGGTAGCGATTGCCATGCCAGATACCGGGTTGTTAGAGGAACCGACTGTTCCAACCATACGGCTTGATACTGTTGCAAAGAAAAATCCGAAAACAACAATAATTAATGCGCCGATAAAGCTGATTGGAATGGCAGGAAGAATCCAGATCAGAAGTGCTATAGCCAGAACTCCAATTAAAACCACAGGCATTGGCAGGTCTTTTGAAGTACGAAGCTCAGAATCTTCAGTATGGCCAAAACCTTTGACCGCTTTAGAAAATGTTTTTATAATTGTCGGAAGTGATTTGAACAGGCTGATAATGCCGCCTGCGGCAACAGCTCCGGCTCCGATATAACGGATATAGTTGCTCCAGATACCGCTTGCCCCTAATTCAGCAACCGTTTTGTCAACGACAGGTGCAATAGTATTGCTATCGCCAAACAGGGTGATTAATGGAATCAGTACAAACCAGCCTAAAACGCCTCCAGCAAAGATATAGCCGGATATTTTAAGACCGCAGATATAGCCGACACCAGCAAGGGCGGGAAGGACATCTGCTCCAAAACCAGTTTTGAGTGATTTAATATCCCAGGCAATTTCTGATGGAAAAAGACAGAGCCCGTCTGCCACAAATTTATAAAGGGCAGAAATACCAAGGCCGGAAAATACGACTTTTGACTTTTCGCCGCCTTCTTCGCCAGCAAGCAAAACTTCTGCGCAGGCCGTCCCTTCTGGAAATGGCAGTACGCCATGTTCTTCTACGATTAAAGCAGTGCGCAGCGGAACCATGAAAAGGACACCAAGAACACCACCACAGAGGGCGATGACTGCAATTTCCAGAAAAGAAGGTGCGGCAACCGCTTCATTTTCTTCAGCCCACATAAACAGGGCGGGAAGTGTAAAGATTGCACCAGCAGCGAGCGATTCGCCGGCAGAGCCAACAGTTTGTACCATGTTGTTTTCCAGAATAGAATCCTTTTTTAGAATGAAACGGATAATACCCATGGATAAAACAGCCGCCGGGATGGAGGCGGAAACCGTCATGCCGACACGCAATCCCAGATACGCATTTGCTGCTCCAAATACAACGGCAAGGATGGCGCCCAGAATAACCGATGCCGCTGTAAATTCCGGGATTACCTTGTCCGCAGGAATAAACGGTTTGAATTCGTTGTTGTTCTTCATGTAACCTAACCTCTTTCTGCGTTGTCATTTGTTAATAGTAAGGGTGCGCAAAAAGCGCAGAATGCATTCATGCCATCTGACAACGCTGGGATGGCAGAATATCCAGTATATTATACCATAATAAAAGAAGTTTGTGGTTATAATTTTAACCAATTTGCCACATCAAAAAGCTTTTCCGAGATCTGTATCGCCTGCGTTTTTTCTTTGCGATTTATTTACATTTCCTAAAAGTGCGAGTTTTTTTGCAATAGATATTTCTTTTTTATGGAAAATGGTATATAATCAGTAATACGAAAAAAATCAATGGATGGAGGTAGCAGTATGTTAGTATCAGCAAAGGAAATGCTTATAAAAGCAAAAGCAGGGAAATATGCGGTAGGCCAGTTCAACATCAACAATTTAGAGTGGACAAAGTCTATCCTGCAGACAGCACAGGAGTTACAGTCCCCTGTTATTTTGGGTGTATCAGAAGGTGCGGGAAAGTATATGTGCGGTTACAAGACAATTGTTGGTATGGTAAATGGAATGCTTGAGGAGTTAAATATTACAGTTCCTGTAGCGCTTCATCTGGACCATGGCTCTTTTGAAGGGGCAAAGGCATGCATTAATGCAGGTTTTTCTTCCATTATGTTTGATGGTTCTCATTATCCAATTGAGGAAAATATTGCAAAGACAACAGAGCTTGTCAATGCCTGCAATATTCTTGGCCTTTCTTTGGAAGCGGAAGTTGGTTCCATCGGTGGTGAAGAGGATGGTGTCGTTGGTGCAGGCGAATGTGCAGATCCAGATGAATGTAAGGCCGTTGCGGATCTTGGTGTAACGATGTTAGCAGCCGGTATTGGTAACATTCATGGAAAATATCCGGAGAACTGGGCAGGGCTTAGCTTTGAGACTCTGGAAGCAATTCAGGAAAAGACAGGTGAAATGCCTTTAGTACTTCATGGTGGTACAGGAATTCCGGCTGACATGATTAAGAAGGCAATTTCTCTTGGCGTTGCTAAAATCAATGTAAATACAGAGTGCCAGTTATCTTTCCAGGAAGCGACACGTAAGTACATTGAAGAAGGCAAGGATTTACAGGGCAAAGGCTTTGATCCACGTAAGCTCTTGGCTCCTGGTGCAGAAGCAATCAAGGCTACGGTAAAAGAAAAGATGGAGCTTTTCGGGTCTGTAGGAAAGGCCTGAGAATTGTTATAAAAAGGGCAGCATTACATTATGGCAGTTTTCGGACATGTTCTGGAAGGTGGAATACAGGAAATCCTATGTTGCAGATATTAAAAAACAGCTTTGCAGCAATGGCTGCAAAGTTGTTTTTTAATCATTATATTGTGAAGTGTTACTATTCACGGCTGGTTTTTCGCATGATGTTTCGAATAGCCATGAATAGATAGTAACTATGAAGTCGCAGAAGGTGCGGTATGGAGATTATATATGGACAGAGGCGAGTTTCTTTCTGTATTGCGGGAAAGCCTGGAAGGATTTATCCCGATGGAGGAAGTTGAAACAAATATAGACTTTTATCAGAATTATTTTGAAGAAGCCAGCCAATCAGACAAAGAGGTAATAGAAGAATTGGGAGACCCGCGTCTGATTGCCCGTACCATTATTGATGCATATAAGGCATCAAAGGGGCCAATGGCAGATTATTATGCAGAGCAGGCAAGAAGTGAGTACAGCCGGGAACATTCAGAAGAATATGAGGATATGTCAGGGTCTTACTATCAGTATGGCAGGAAAGTAAAGTGGTATGAGAAATTAATGTTCTGGGCGATTATTATTACCGTTATTGTCTTGTTATTTACTTTTGTCGGAGTGTTTGTAGTTTATGTGCTGCCAGTGATTCTACTGGTTCTTTTGATTAAAATATTAGTTGACCATTTTAGAAGGTAAGGAACTGCCGTAAAATAATTTGTACAGTTCCTTACAGCATGGATTTACAAATTATTTTAAGATAGTTCTTAAGTTTTAGGAAAATGGTTTCGTGGAAATGAGGAAATGATGTATCAGATTTTGTGTAAAGACGGAAGTGCGAAGCGGGGAGAACTTAAGACCGTTCATGGGACGATTCAGACGCCGGTTTTTATGAATGTTGGTACAGTCGGTGCGATGAAGGGAGCGGTTTCTACACAGGACCTTCAGTCGATCAAAACGCAGGTGGTTTTGTGTAATACGTATCATCTCCATGTAAGGCCGGGTGATCATATTGTAAATAAACTTGGAGGAATCCATAAGTTTATGGTATGGGACAAACCAGTTCTGACCGATTCCGGTGGATTTCAGGTGTTTTCCCTGGCAGGTTTGCGGAAGATTAAAGAAGAGGGGGTATATTTTAACTCCCATATTGATGGAAGAAAGATTTTTATGGGACCGGAGGAAAGTATGCAGATTCAGTCTAATCTTGCATCGACCATTGCAATGGCATTTGACGAATGTCCGCCATATCCGGCGACCAGAAAATATATGCAGGATTCGGTAGACCGCACTACCAGATGGCTGGGACGCTGTAAAGAGGAGATGGCACGGCTGAACCAGTCGGGAAAAGCAATTAATGCAGAGCAGCTGCTTTTTGGAATCAATCAGGGCGGTACATTTGAAGATATACGAATAGAACATGCAAAGCGGATATCCGAACTGGAGCTTGACGGCTATGCGCTTGGAGGGCTTGCCGTGGGAGAGTCGCATGAGCAGATGTATCAGATCATTGAAAAGACAGTGCCATATCTTCCAGAAAATAAGCCAGTTTATTTGATGGGAGTCGGAACGCCGGAAAATATACTGGAGGCAGTAGAGCGTGGTGTAGACTTTTTTGACTGTGTTTATCCGGCACGAAACGGAAGGCATGGACACGCCTATACGAATCATGGTAAAATGAATCTGTTTAATGCCCGGTATGAAACGGATGATGCTCCACTGGATGAGACGTGTGACTGTCCGGTCTGTAAAACCTACAGCAGGGCCTATATCCGGCATTTACTGAAAGCAAAGGAAATGCTGGGGCTTCGTTTGATGGTGACACATAATTTGTATTTTTATAATACATTAATGGAGGAAATCAGGGACGCCATTGAAAAAGGGTGTTTTAAAGAATATAAAGGAAAGAAAATAGAGATGTTCAAGGAGGAAACAAAATGAGTTTAGTATCAGTTTTAGGAAGTGGCAGCGCAGCAGGAGGCGGTACAGGCCTTATTACCATGCTTTTGATTTATGCGGTGATTATTGGAGTGTTCTGGTTCCTGGCAATTCGTCCGCAGAAAAAACAGCAAAAAGAGCATGATGCTTTGCTTGCAACACTGGAACTTGGTGACAGTATTTTGACTACCAGTGGATTTTATGGTGTGGTGATTGATATTTCAGATGAGGTTGTGGTTGTAGAGTTTGGCAACAATAAAAACTGCAGGATTCCAATGAAAAGGGATAACATTGTTGAGATTGACAAACAAAGCAGTGAAGGTTAGAGCGTGTTTGAAATATGTTAAATAAAAAGACAGACAATATTTAAAAGTTGTTTTTCCAATTGCACAGGCCAAAAAGCTTTGGCATAGTCCATTATGCCAAGGCTTTTTGGCCTGCATACTTAGGGAAATATCCTGCGCAACCTTGAGCAGTTATTTTCTGGCAGTTCCCAATAATTGTGCAAGCTTTTCCAGGTATTCATAAGGAACGGCGAGAGTGCCGCGTCCGGTTCCAAGACTGATTGCTGGTTTGTTGCTTCCGTGGAAGTCAGAACCGCCGCTTGGCAAAAGTTGATATTCTTTGGAAAGAGCTTTTACAAAAGCCTCTTCTTTTTCTGTGTGATTAGAATATTTTACTTCAATGCCGATAAGACCGGCATCTTTAAATTCTTCAATCATTTTCCGAAGAACAGCCTCCTCCAATTTGTAATGCATTGGATGCGCAAGAACAGGAATGCCGCCTGCCTGTAGAATCAGATGAATCGCCTCGGTACCAGTCATTTTTACCCTTGGAACATAGTATGGTGAATCATGGTTCAGATAGAGGGCGAAAGCATCTTTTGGCTCCTTTACGATATTATGGGAAACCAGAAATTTTGCAAAATGGGCACGGGTAATGACGGTGTCAGGATTTTCCGCTTTCATAGCTTCCAGGGTAATGGGAATTCCAGCTTTTTGAAGCCGCTTTGCCATTTCCACATTCCGGTCATTGCGTCTTTTGATAAAAAGAGCCGTTTTTTCAAGTAACTCTTTATTTTGTTCATCAACAAATAATCCTACGATATGAATATCATTTCCCTGATAGTCGGCAGAAAGTTCTGTACCGGGAATTACTTCTAAAGGTGCGTTTTGCTGTTTGGCTGCTAAAAATGCAGGTTTTATGCCTAAAATGGTATCGTGGTCAGTCAGTGCAATGGCAGAAAGCCCTTTTTTTACGGCAAGGGCAACTAGTTCTTTTGGGGAACAGGTTCCGTCAGAAAAGTTGGAATGTACATGTAAATCAACTGTTTTCATAAGCTGTTACTCCTTTTTGTTTTGATTGATATCAGTATATCATAAATCATGTCAAAAATCCTCGAATTTGTCTAACAGGTGAGTAAATAACGCACACTATTTCGCTTTTTTCAAACACGATCTAGGATATTGTCATAAATTCAGGAAGAACCGTATAAGTATATAGTAATAATGAAAATGATATGGGGAGAGCGGCGTGAAAAAGAAAATCAGGAACTTTTTTATAATCTTAGGCATTATGTTTTTATTTTCCCTGTTCTTACTGGGACTTTTGTCCGTGATTGTCTGGAAAATGGATGGGGCAGGAAATGTTTTATCTGCAGGGGTTGTTGTGGTATATATCCTGACAAATTTTTTAGGGGGACTTCTGCTTGGGAAAGTAATGGGACAGCAGAAATTTTTCTGGGGTGTTGTGATTGGCGCATGCTATTATGCTATTTTACTGGCGGCAGGTGTTTTACTGGCAGGTACGAAAATACCAGGCAATATGCAGTTAATCAGCGGTGGAATGATTTGTGTGATATCTGGTATGCTTGGCGGAATGATTGCTCCAGTAGAAAAAAATGAATAAAAATATAAAAAATGGATATTATGTTTCTGAAATATGTTATAATGTAACAAACATTTAACAAAATAGAAATGGAAAAATTTATTCTTTATGTTATGATAGTGTTGCTGTTCAAATTATGGGTGGTAGTGGTCTTTAAGAACTGAAGGAAATAGATAAAGGGGAGGCTAGAAAAAAATGGAAGACAAAAGAAGAAAAAGGATGGGAGGACAGTCAGGGGGAAGTTTTCAAAAGAGAGATTCTTTGCGGGAGCGTTCAAAGATTTCTCTGGAACGCAGGAAAAAACAGATCCGGGGAAAAATAATTTTAATTAACTCGGCACTTGCGCTTGTAATTATTATGTTTGTGCTGGTGGGCAAAGTAGTCTCACTGAACCGTCATGGCGGAGAGGGAATTGAGGTTGCTGGCAGGAGTGGTAAACAGGCAGAAGCTGAGTCAGAAAAAAAAGACAGCAAAAAAGACAGTTCCAAAAAGAGTGAGTCAACACCGACACCAGAGCCAACGCCGGTTGCTACAGAAACGCCAGATGGTTCCGTGCAGTGGATACGAAAAGATTTAGATGACAGTAAGCCAATGGTAGCACTGACTTTTGACGATGGTCCCTATGCGCCGGTTACGGAACGGATTTTGAATGTGTTAAAGAAATACAACAGCAGTGCAACTTTTTTCTGTGTAGGCAACCGTGTTCCGAATTATATCAGTGTAATAGAAAAGGCATATGAACAGGGCTGTCAGCTTGCCAGTCACACATATGAACATGCGATACTGACAAAGTTGAAAAAGAAAAAAATCAATTGGCAGATGGATCAGGTCGATAAGGTGATGGAGGATGTTATTGGCTGTAAAACAACAGCACTGCGTCCACCAGGAGGGGCGGTTAATGACACTGTGAAAAATACAGTTAAAGTTCCGATGGTTTGCTGGAATGTAGATTCCGAGGATTGGAAGAGCAGAAATAAGAAAAAGATTCTGGAACGCTGTACATCCATTGGAGATGGCGATATTGTACTGATGCATGATCTGTATCCGACAACAGCGGACGCAGTCGAAAAATTGGTACCTCGTCTGGTAAAAGAAGGGTATCAGCTTGTGACAGTGGATGAGCTTTTCTATTATAAGGGGATAGAGGCAAAGGGAGGAACTGTGTATTTCAGTGGAAAATAAGGAACTGTAAATATAGTAAACGCATGTATTTTATGCGTTTACTATAAATTAAAGGAACAAGTTGCGAAGAATGTTTTTGTTTCATTTCATTATTTACAGGTTCTAAGGTTTTAAACATAAAAAGGGCACCAGCGCAGGCGGTGTCTTTTTTGTTACTCTGTAGTTCTTCCTGCTTACAGTAGCAGTATAGTCAGCCTTAATGAAGAAACATAACCGAAGCATTACTATGACAATGTTAGGAAAGTAACCGTTCAAGATTGCGCAGGATATTTTAAATATACAAAACATTAGAACTCTCGGCACATAAGGATTTGGGATAATTGTTCAACCCTACATGGAACAATTACCCCTATTAAAAAATGATTATTATACAGTTTGCAGCCCTGCAAGCTGCTCCACTTCTGCGACTTCAAGACCTGAATATTTTGCTATTTTATCAATTGATAACTCCCCATCCTGTAGTATTCTAAGGGCTGTTTTCTTTTTTGTTTCATTTATACCCTGGCTTATGCCCTGGCTTAAAATTCTCCTTGCACTCGTTTCAATCATTGCACCTCTCATCATACCACCTACACCTTTCTGCACATTCTTAGCCGGCACATCATACTGTACCGTTCTGCCCGGTGTAATTACCACATACTTCATCTTATCATCATTTCAATGCAAATTCAAGCAACCGCTGGTAAAGGAAACGAATTTTTTTGTTGCCAAATAGCGGGGAGTTATGATATAATGAACATTAGTGTTATTTTTCGACAGGAAAAGTGATGCAGAATGTGAAATGATAGTTTAATAAAAGGAGAAATGTAACATGAAGGACAAGAAGAAAGGATTACTGCAAATCATTGTAATACTTGCGGTAATCGGACTCTGTACGTTTACGACTTTGGTTGGTTTTACGAAAGCCCACAAGGGAAGTGCCCAGAACATTAAGCTGGGTTTGGATTTGGCTGGTGGTGTCAGTATCACATATCAGGCAGTTGGTGACAATCCATCGGCAAAAGATATGGAAGATACCCGTAATATGATGCAGCAGCGTGCAGAAGTTTACAGTACAGAATCTTCTGTAGTGCTTGGAGAGAATGGACGTATTACGATTGATATTCCAGGTGTTGCCAATGCGGAAGAAGTGCTGGCATCCCTTGGAAAAGAAGGTTCTTTGGATTTTGTTGCACAGGACGATATGTCTTTTGCTGATGAGGCCAAAACACAGCCTGTTTATACAAAGACAGTATGTACAGGTAAGGATATCAAGAGCGCAGAGGCGAATACCCAACAACATGAAGTGACAAAAAATAAAGAGTATGTAGTGCAGCTAAAATTCAAGTCTTCTGGAACAAAGAAATTTGCAAAGGCAACACAGGAAGCAGCTCCTTCCAATAAAATAATTTATATTGTATATGATGGGCAGGTTTTGTCTTCCCCGGCTGTACAAAGCGAGATCTCAAATGGCGAGGCGGTTATTGAAGGCGGCTTTAAAACATATGAAGAAGCGGATCATCTTGCGTCTATGATTCGTATCGGTGCACTTCCAATTGAACTGAAGGAAATCCAGTCTCAGGTCGTTGGCGCCCAGCTTGGTCTTGATGCGATTCAGACAAGCCTGTTAGCAGGTGCGATTGGTTTTGCGCTGATTATTATCTTTATGATTATATTCTATCGCCTGCCGGGTGTGGCAGCATCAATTGCACTGGTATTTTACCTTGTTCTGATGTTAGTGGTACTGAATGTATTGGATGTTACTTTGACGCTTCCGGGTATTGCCGGTATTATCCTGAATATTGGTATGGCGGTAGATGCAAATGTTATTATCTTTACACGTATCAGGGAGGAGCTGGCAAAAGGAAAAACAGTTCAGTCCAGCATCAAGCTTGGATTTGACAAGGCGTTATCAGCTATTGTGGATGGTAATGTTACTACTTTGATTGCTGCTTTTGTACTGTATATCAAAGGTTCTGGTACAGTAAAAGGTTTTGCGACGACACTTGCAATTGGTATTGTATTGTCAATGTTTACGGCGCTCTTTATTACTAAAATCTTACTGAAGGCTATGTATGCACTGGGTGTAGATGATGTAAAATATTTTGGTGTAGAGAAACCAAGAAAGACAATTCATTTTGTAGAAAACAGGATGAAATATTTCCTGATTTCAGGCGCTTTGCTTGTTGCATGCGTTGTGTGCCTGATTGTCAATAAGGCAGGCCGTTGTGATGGAAATATTTTAAATTATGGTCTGGACTTTTCTGGTGGTACTACATTTGACATCACCTTTAATGAAGGGACAGAGATTACAGATGATATAAAGAAAGAAGTAGAAAATATCTTTATGTCCGAAAGTGGTTCTAATGATGTTGTCATTTCGGAAATTGCCGGTGCGAACGGCTTGTCTGTTAAGACGGTTGAACTTTCCGAGGATCAGCGTAACAATGTAACAAATACAATGGTTGAAAAGTATGGAGTTGATGAAAAGAATATTGAAAACCAGAATATCAGTGCTTCTGTTTCTGGTGAAATGAGGCAGGATGCAGTTGTGGCAGTCGTGATAGCTGCTATCTGTATGCTTCTGTATATCTGGTTCCGCTTTAAGGATATTGTATTTGCCGGAAGTGCAATTCTGGCATTGCTTCATGATGTATTTGTTGTACTGTTGGTTTATGCAGTGGCAATGATTTCTGTTGGTAATACGTTTATTGCATGTATGCTTACGATAGTAGGTTATTCAATTAATGCTACAATTGTCATTTTTGACCGTATCCGTGAGAATATCGGTACGAGAACAAGTGAGGAAGCGTTGACTGCTATTGTAAATGAAAGTGTTACACAGACATTGACACGTAGTATTAATACCTCCCTGACAACATTTATCATGGTTTTGATGATTGCGATTCTTGGTGTAGAATCCGTAAGGGATTTTGCAATCCCTCTTCTTGCAGGTATTATCTGTGGTGCATATTCTTCGGTATGTATTACTGGTACTTTATGGTTTGCAATTAAAAAGATGTGGATGAAGTCGAAAAAGGCGAATTAATTAATATTGTGTTCTTGAGGTAAATATAGAAAGGGCATCGCAGAAGCGGTGTCCTTTTTTGTGGCGCCATTTTGCATGAATTTTGCCTGTTTTTTCGATTGCACCATCAAAAAGCTTCGCCGTAGCCCGCTACACCTACGTTTTTTTCTTTGCACTTGGAAAAACATTCTTCGCAACTTGTTCATTTAATTTTTTTCAGTTCCTAAGGAGTAGTTCCTAAGACAAACAGGTTGTAATAGCATTTTTAGTATGGTAGTATATAAGAGAAGTCAGAGAGAAAAATGGAAAGGAGACATAAGAAAAAGAGCCATGATTGAAAAGGTAAGAAATTATATAAAAAAGAATGGTTTGAAAATATTATGGATTGTTTATGTAGGCGCCAGTATTATTTTTACGATGTGGTTTGCGGACAGGCTTTTTGTTCAGGACTATGATTCCATATCAAATTGTCTTTTGCTGAATGATCATTGGGATATTACATTTTGTAAGACTGTCAGCGAGGATGTTTCACTGGATGATTTTTCTTTTGATCGGGTAGTGACAGGCGATCGGATTGTAATGAAGAGAAAGCTTCCAAAAAAATGGAGTATGGAAGAGGGGGTGCTGCGTCTTAATATCAGGCATTCGGCAGTCAAGATGTTTATTGGCGATAATCTGGTCTATGAATATGGTTTTGACAGAATAGAGCAGAATGAAACAGTGGGAAGTGGATACCTTTTTATTAATTTTCCAGAAGAATACAAAGGGAAAAATCTGCGGCTGGAACTGTTGGTTTCAGAAGATGAAGTGTTTACGAGGCTTGATGACATAAAGGTTTATGAATGGGAAAATGCGTATAGAGTGCTTTTTACAGAAAACAGGATTCCGATGTTTGTTGGAGTATTTTTACTGATTTTTGGTCTTTCTACATTAGTAATTACTACATTTGCTATGGCGGTTTCCAGTAAATATGCCAGGATTTTTTGTATTTCTGCATTTTCTATCTGCATGGGACTGTGGACATTGTGCAATTATGATATTATATTGATTTTTTCCATTCCATTGTATTCAAAGTCGTTGTTGGAATATCTGTCCCTTTACCTGGTTCCCATACCGCTTTTGGTATATATATATGATAATGTAAAGAATTTGAATAACAGTGTGATAAAGTCCGTTTTTCAGGCGCTTTTTACTGTTCAGGTAGTGTTTGACATAGTGGTTATTGGGCTGCATACAAAAGACATCGTGCATTGTGTTGCTGTCTTGAAATATTTGCAGGTACTTCTTGTCTGTCATCTGGTTTTCTTTACTATTGTAGTACTTATGAGTTTACGGACAAGGAATGTCCTCAACCGCCTTTATCTGGCAGGGATGTTAGTTATGGTTGGCTGCGTTGGTTATGATTTATACAGTTATTACATGGAGCGTTATAAGGGGGTGCTTGTTTCTAAGCTGAAGGGAATGTCTGCGCTTGGCATGATGGTGTTTGTCTTTATCTTAATTATTGAATTTTATATGAAGCTTTCTCATAAAATGCTGCAGGAGGCAGAAAGAAATTCGCTGATTAAGAGTGCGTATACAGACGAGCTTACACAGTTATATAACCGTAGATACTGTTCAGAACATATGCAGCAGATTAATGAAGATCGAAGTGCGGAATATACGATTGTTTGCTTTGATTTGAATAATCTGAAGGTTGTCAATGATACATTAGGCCATGCGCAGGGTGATATTCTGATTAAAAGCGCTGCAGAGGTAATAGAAAAAACATTTGGAAAACTGGGCGTTGTAGGACGAATGGGAGGCGATGAGTTTATTGCTATTTTGAAAAATTCCCGTAGGGAGAGGATAGAAACACTTTTAAAACAGTTTCAGCAAAATATTGATAAAAAAAATCAGAATGTACCTGATTTAAACCTGGCAATTGCTTTTGGCTGTGCTTCCAGTTATGAGACAGGAGAAAAGGAAGTTGAAAAGCTTTATCAGGAAGCGGATGACAGAATGTATGAAAACAAGCAGCAGTATAAAAAAGAACACCCAGATGTAAGAGGAAGGCAATAGGGGGGTGTTACTTTTCTAAATGCAATTTTTATATTTTTTTTGCAACAAAGGAAACCCATTCACCCATGGTGTTTGTTTCCAGAATCTGGAAGTTATTTTTTATAAGAGCCTGTTTTACTTCATCTTCTTTTTGTGTAAGGATTCCAGAGGAGATGAAAAGTCCATTTTTGTTGATAAAATCACCAATATAATCGGATAAAGGAACAATGACATCTGCTAAAATATTTGCAACGGCGATATGAAAAGTGCCGTTGTATTTTTCTTTTACAGCAGCAGCTTCTTCCAAAATATTGGATTGTATTGCGGTAATGCGGCTGTTATCAATCTGGTTTTTGGCAGCATTTTCTAAAGTACCTTCTACAGCAGAAGGATCAATGTCCAGACAGAAAGCAGATTTCGCACCGCATAAAAGGGCAGCGATTGCCAGAATCCCACTTCCGCATCCTGCGTCAAGAATCCGGGTTTCTGCGGTGATATACTTTCGCAGAGAAAGAAGACAGAGTTTTGTGGTTTCATGGATTCCTGTTCCAAAGGCAGTGCCGGGGTCAATTTCGATAACGATATCCGATGGACGGACAGAGGCAGGCAGTTCCTCCCAGGTTGGTTTTACCAGAATGCCCTCGGCAACATAAAATGGTTTGAAGTTTTCTTTCCACTTGTCTTTCCAGAGGGAATCATCTTGAATACAATAAGTGATTTCGGGAATCTGAATCGGGAAAAATTGCTGCATTGCTTTGATTTTTTCCTGAATCTGCTGAATCAGTTCATCAGGGGAGCAGCCTGCAAAGCTATCTGGTATATCCATGTCACGGAGAGAGGAACCCGTGCTGTAGTACTCTTTTACATCATTGCCAGGAGCTTCTGTGTAGAAAGTCAATACAGAGCGGCCGTCGTCTGGGCCTAAATCTGCAGGTATATTGGTGTACATCTGTTTCTCTTCTTTTGCGGAAAGCGGAACATGGTCGGAAATTTCATATCCTGTGATGCCGCATTCGCACAGGATTTCTCCAATAACGTCTGCGTCTTTTGTTGTTGTGTGAATATCGTATTTAATCCATTTCATGTATCATTTTTAGGAACTTAAAATGCAAACCATATATAAGCAGTCTAAAATTATTTTTAAAACGTTCCTTATTCCTTTCTTAGTATGATAGAAATATTGGTATTGACATAAATCTGACTTTAGATTATATTATATCACATATTAACATATGTAACAAGTAAAAAATGAAAAAGAGGAACTTAAAGTGAAACAATGGATAACAAAAAAATATCAGGCAGATTTTAGTAAAATTGCACAAAGGTATCAGATTTCAGAAATATTAGCGGAGCTTCTGGTGAAAAGAGGAATTTTTGACTGGAACTCGATGGATACATATCTCTTTCCAGAAAAAAGCGCAATGCATGACGCAACATTGATGAAAGGGTTAGAAGAATCTGCCAGGATATTGGAACGAAAAATTCAGGAAGGAATGAAAATAAAAATTATAGGCGATTATGATGTAGATGGGGTGATGTCTGCCTATATTTTATATCACGGAATTAGCCTGCTTGGAGGAAAGGCGGGCTACAGGATTCCACACCGTGTCCATGATGGATATGGAATGCGGGATTATATGGCACAGGAAGCGTATGAAGAAGGGTATGATACAATTCTGACCTGTGACAACGGGATTTCGGCGGTTTCAGCGGTAAAGAAAGCGAAAGAGCTTGGTTTGACTGTGATTATTACAGACCACCATGAGGTTCCGAAAAATGAAAAGATAGAAGAACTTCCGCCAGCAGATGTTGTTGTGAATCCAAAACAGAAAGAATGCAAGTATCCTTTTTCTGAACTTTGTGGGGCAGGGATTGCCTATAAATTAATGTCATATTTGTTTCAGAAAAATGGAAGGACGGATTGTGAAGAAGAATTATTGCCTTTTGCGGCTATTGCAACAGTTTGTGACGTTGTGCCCCTGCTAGATGAAAACAGGATTCTTGTAAAAAGTGGATTGGAGTATTTGAACCATTGCAAAAATACAGGAATGCATTCGTTAATCGAAGCACTGCAGTTTAGGGAGGAAATCAATTCTGGTGATTTGGGGTTTCGGATTGGTCCCTGTATTAATGCGGCGGGGAGATTGGGAGATGCGGTAAGAGGGTTGGAGCTTTTGCTGGAAGCGGAGCCAAAAGAGGCAGAGAAAAAAGCACAGGAGTTAGTTGCGCTGAATGAGGAGCGGAAGGACTATACAGCAGCGGCAACAAAACGTGCTGTGGAGCTGATCGAGAAGCAGGAACTTTTAAAAAAGCCTGTTCTTGTAGTATTCGTTGAGGACTGCCACGAAAGTGTGGCGGGAATTGTATCAGGAAGGATTCGGGAAAAATATTATCGACCAACATTGATTGTCACAAAAAGCAGCAATGGTTTGAAAGGATCAGCACGTTCTATTCCCGGATATCACATCCAGAAAGAACTAAGTAAGTGCAAAGAGCTTTTGACAGAATATGGCGGCCATGCAATGGCGGCCGGGTTTTCGCTTCCAGAGGAAAATCTGGCTGTATTTGACGCAGCCTTACAGAAAAATTGCATATTGACAGATTCAGAGCTTACAGAAAAAATATTTTTTGACAGGGAAGTACCGCTTGCTGAAATGACAGAAATGGTAGTCAGGCAGTTGGAGTATATGGAGCCTTTTGGTGAGGGGAACGAAAGGCCGGTTTTTGCCAAAAGAGGAGTTTTTGTGGAAACACTGTCACTTTGTGGGAAAGAAAATCAGATTGCGCGTCTGCAGTTAAGGGATGGGGTGAGGCTTTACTATGCTGTGGATTTTCAGTGTGAACTTCATTTGGGAGAGGGAATCCGCAGCCGTTATGGGGAAGCTGCCTGGGAACAAATGAAGGCAGGCCAGGCGGTTGGTTATGAGGTGGATATCCTGTATCAGCCGGAAATTAACAAGATGTTTGGAAATGTGGAGTTTCGGCTAGTTGACTGCCGCTAAGGAACTGTAAATAACAAGTTGGTTTTGACAGTTCTTAAGTATTGTGATATGATAATAAAGAATTGTCTGTAAATGATTTCGCATAGTATAGTAAACGCATAAAATACATGCGTTAACTATAATGGATGCGCACGGATACACATAGGAAGTTATGCTGCTTTGCAGCGTGTATCCGGCGCTGTAAACGAAGCAAAACGCAAGCGTTTTTTTCGTTTACTATAATTTAAAGCATTTATGGACAGTTTGTAAAAAACCTGGGGTTAAGGATACAATGTGCGGTGTGCAGGTGGTAAGAGTTGATTTCGGATAGATCCTGACACATTCTGGCACAAATGGAGGGAAATATGTCAAACGTAACATTAGATGCAGAAACATTATATTATCAGTATATGATTAATCATAATCCAACCAGCACGATGCTGAATGCAATATCTGGCAACCCGTCAGACGACAGCAGTTTGGGGCTGATTGGTTCTTTAGGTACTCTAAATTCTTTGGGAGCGTTGAATTCTCTGGGGATATCAGGGGTATCAGGATTGTCTGGAGCTCTGGGATCTTTGGATTCTTCCAGTTCTATAAGCTTTGCCAATATTTTGGATCAGTATGTATCGGCGGCTAAAACAACGGCATATACAGAGTCTATAGAGGCGGCAGAAATGGCAGACAAGCTTTCTTCTGTATTAGAAGAAGCGGCGCAGACAGAGGACACCTCTTCTTTAACTTATAAAACGGTTCAGGAATTATATGAATATTTTTCTGAGAAAGTATCAGCAAGGGCGGCTTCACTGATGGGAAGCACAACAGGGAATACTAGTACAGCGGCTTCTTCGTCTGCAAGTGCAGCGTCTTCCGTTGAACAAATGAATCAGGCAGCGATGAATGGACAGGAGTTTGCGTTTTCTGAAATGGATGATATGGTAGATGCGGCTTTTGAGGAGCATATGCCATTATCATAAATTGCGTGTGATAAACTTTATAAAAAAGTGCATCCGTAAATGGATGCACTTTTTTATAAAGAACGGTAAATCAATTAAAATCCAGAGAGCGAAGTTCCATATAATAGGAATGGATTTTATGGCGGATAATGGCTGTGCTGATGATCCGGCACAGCAGATAGAGTAGTAAAAGGATTCCTGGTGCCAGATGAAGATAGACGGCAATGGAACCTGATATGAAAAATTGCCATGAAGCCAGCAAAAAAACGGCAATACGTCCCATAGCCTGCTCTACAGAAAGATGAATAGGAGTATAGTGAAATTTTTTTGCATAGGAGCTTAAAATTGGTGGAGCTGCTGTTTTTTTGCTTTCCAGTATATTGGAGAGCAGCCATGGGACAAGGAAAAAAAAGACAAAAAGATAGACGGAAACAGGGGGGAGTGGCGCAATCAGAAGAAAAAGGCCGCCAAGAAGCAGAATTCTGCCGCATAGTAAGCCCGCATGTTTGCTGATATTTCGTTGTTCTCTCATAATTTGTTCTCTGGATATCGTTGTTGTACGCATAGTTCCTCATTTCTATAGAAAAGATATTGTTACATGGAACTTATTATATCTTATGTTTGGAATCATGGCAAGTGCCGTGAATAGTAATGATTTCCAAAAAATGTAAATAATGACTTTTCTATTTTGACAAAATGGTATATAATAAAAAAGAATATGTTTAATTAGAGTTACATTGGGAGAAAATAGAAAGATAAGATGCGTAGTGAAAGGAGAAAACGGATTCATGAATGGCAGTGAGATTGGAATTGATCTTGGTACAGCGAATGTACTTGTATATATAAAGGGAAAAGGGGTTGTTTTAAGAGAGCCCTCTGTTGTGGCGTTTGACCGTGATACAAATAAAATCAAGGCGATTGGAGAGGATGCACGCCTGATGCTTGGGCGTACTCCGGGAAATATCGTGGCGATCCGTCCGTTGCGCCAGGGTGTTATTTCGGATTATACTGTTACAGAAAAGATGCTTCGCTATTTTATCCAGAAATCTTGTGGAAAGTCACGTTTTCGGAAACCGCGGATTAGTGTCTGTGTGCCGAGTGGTGTAACAGAAGTAGAGAAAAAGGCGGTAGAAGACGCAACTTATGAGGCTGGCGCACGTGAAGTGGCAATTATTGAGGAGCCGATTGCTGCTGCAATTGGCGCAGGCATTGATATTGCAAGGCCTTGTGGAAATATGATTGTCGATATAGGAGGCGGTACGGCAGATATTGCCGTAATTTCTCTGGGCGGCACGGTTGTCAGTACTTCTATCAAGGTGGCAGGTGATAATTTTGATGAAGCGATTGTACGCTATATGAGAAAGACGCATAATCTGCTGATTGGCGAGAGGACAGCAGAAGAGATTAAGATTAACATTGGTTCAGCATATCAGCGTCCAGAACTAGTTTCCATGGATGTCCGCGGCCGTAATCTTGTCACAGGACTGCCAAAGACGATTACAGTAACTTCAGATGAAACATTAGAAGCGTTACGGGAAATTACTTCCCAGATTGTAGAAGCAGTACACAGCGTTTTGGAAAAAACGCCGCCAGAGCTTGCTGCCGATGTTGCGGACAGAGGAATTGTATTGACTGGAGGAGGAAGCCTTTTATATGGACTGGAAGAACTGATTGAAGAAAAGACAGGGATTACTACCATGACAGCCGAGGACCCGATGACAGCAGTTGCGGTAGGAACTGGAATGTTTGTTGATTTCCTGGCGGGTAAGAGAGATGATAATTAAAAGGAAAAGAAGAGGGTTCCATGATTTTCCAGAGAAAAAGGATTAAGAAATTTTAGAGTTCAGACGATATATAACAATATAGTATGCTGTTGTCAGGAATTGTGCCAAAATCGGCATATTACTGTACGAAGCGGAAAGAGGGTACTGCTGTAAGGCGGCAGCCGGAAAGGGGAACATCGATGATAAGAGGTTTATATACGGCATATACTGGCATGATTAATGAGCAGAAGAGATTGGATATTATCAGTAATAACCTTGCAAATTCTGCAACAATTGGCTATAAGGAAGAGAATGTTACAAGCCGTTCTTTCAAAGATTATATGATGGTTAAAATTCGTGATGGTTCCAATGCGTTTATTGACGAGCCAATCGGAAAAGTCAATCCTGGTGTAAAAATCGGAGAGACCTATATGGATTGGGGGCAGGGTTCGTTGCGTGAGACAGGAAACACATATGATCTTGCACTTGAGGGAAATGGCTTTTTTACCATGCGTGTAACAGATACGAATGGTAACAGCACGATTAAATATACAAGGTGTGGTACATTTAAGTGTACGAAAGATGGATTTATTGTAGATGCGGAAGGAAATCATCTGCAGGGAAGCGGTGGGGATATACAGGTACCTGTGGATGCAAATGAAATTGTAATCCGGGAAGACGGTTCTATTTTTGCAGATGGTTCTTATGTTGATCGCATTCAGATTACTGATTTTGAAGATTATGATTACTTAGAGTTATATGGAGATAACATGTATAATGCAGTAGACGGAGCTACACCAATCAATTCAACAGCAGTAATTGAACAGGGATTTACAGAGCAGTCCAATGTAAACGTAATTTCAGAGATGGTTTCTATGATTACGATTACAAGGGCATATGAGGCAGGGCAGAAGATGATTCGCACACAGGATTCGCTGTTAGAGTCTTCTGTAACGCAGGTTGGTAAAGTTTGATGTAACATAGCAATGTAGTTTCGTTTCCTGAAAATAGGGGACAGATAGGAGTATGCATTATGATGAGAGCGCTTTGGACGGCTGCATCGGGTATGAAGTCCCAGCAGACCTCCTTGGACAATATTTCAAATAATTTGGCAAATATTAATACAACAGGTTATAAAAAGGAAAGACTTGAGTTTCAGTCACTTTTATACCAGACACTTCAGGGGACTACAACAGACCATGAAGGAAATCCAAAGCCGATTGGAGCACAGGTGGGTCTTGGTGTCAAAGTTGCTGCGATTTCTACGGAGTTTCATCAGGGAATTCCTGAAGAAAGTTCTGGAGACTTTGATTTCTTTATCGAAGGAGACGGTTTATTTATGGTTGGCATGCCGGATGGCACTACCGCATATACCCGTAATGGCCATTTTATTATGGCAATTAATACGGAGGGCGGTCTTACGCTGACGACAACAGATGGATATGCGATTTTGGATATGAATGGAAATCCAATTACCTTTCCACAGGGACTGGATGCAACAAAATTGACTTTTGATCAACGTGGAAATATCTTTTATACAGAACAGAATGGTACAACAGCAAATCTTGGGATTCGAATTGGTTTGGCGCAGTTTAACAATCCATCTGGCTTGACAAAGATTGGAAACAGTTATTTTGCGGAATCTGACGCATCTGGCGTACCAAGGATTGAGGGGCAGGATGCCGTGTTAAAGGAGAGCAGGCTTGTGAAAGGCTATCTGGAAGCTTCTTCTGTACAGGCGGTTGATGAGATGGTTGACATGATTGTTACACAGCGTGCATATGAGATGAACTCCAAAGCGATTCAGGCGTCCGATGAGATGTTGCAGCAGGCGAACAATCTCAGGTCATAGTAATTCTTAAGGCATGATAGATAAGCGGTTCTTGATGTTTGGAAAGGATAAGGTGATTGCATGAGTTCTATTTTAGATACATCAACTTTGTATAGTACATATGGTCAGTCAGTCCGCAGTACGACTGCATCGTCTTTAGAAGGGACGCTGGGAAATGTAAATGACACCACTTCGGATGATGATCTGATGAGTGTATGTAAGAATTTTGAAGCTTATTTCGTACAGAAGATTATCGAAGAGGCGAGAAAGACGATTTCGCAGGAAGACGAAGAAGAGCAGGGCGAATATATGAAGTATTTTGGCGATATACAGAATGAGATGTATGCCAACATGATTGCGGACAGTGGATCAATAGGATTGGCTCAACAGTTGTATGATTCAATGAAAACTTCATTATAAAGAACATTTCAGGGAGCTGTAAGGCTCCCTTGTTTTGTTACAATAATAATGCATTTGAGCCGCAAAAGATGCGGCATGAAGGATTAATATGGAGGAATTTGAAGGATATGTAGACAGAATCACCTTCCGAAATGAGGAAAATGGCTATACAGTGCTCTATCTGGTAAAACCTCAGAAAGAGGAAGAGGAGGCAGAAGAGGAATGCTGTGTAGGGTGTTTTTCTTTTGTGGCAGAAGGTGAATATTTACTGGTACGTGGAAATAGGGTAGTACACAAAAACTACGGCCCACAGTTACAGGTTGACAGTTATGAGACAAAGCAGCCAGATGATACCGTGGCAGTAGAGCGCTATCTTGGTTCCGGCGCTATTAAAGGGATTGGTCCGGCTTTGGCGGCAAGGATTGTGCGCAAATTTGGGGAAGACACTTTTGACATGATTGAGCGGGAGCCGGAGCGTTTGGCAGAAGTAAAAGGTATCAGCCAGAAAATGGCAGTCAGTATTGCAAAGCAGTTCAATGAAAAACAGCAGCAACGGCGGGCAATGATTTTTTTGCAGGAATATGGTATTTCCATGAATATGGCAGTAAAAATCTATCGTCACTATAAGGATGATATATATGAAATCCTGCAGAAAAATCCCTATCGTCTGGCAGAAGATATTACAGGAATTGGATTTAAGATTGCCGATTCCATTGCACAAAAAGCAGGTTTTCAGTTAAATTCCGAATATAGGATCAGGGCAGGGGTACTCTATATGCTGCAGCAGTCAAGCGTACAGGGGCACTGTTATCTTCCAGAGAATGAGCTGGCACAAGCGGCGGCAAAACTGCTTGTGGTTGAAGAAGAAATGGTTGCGGAATGCATTGAAAACCTGACGTTAAATAAAGAAATCATTTTGGAAGACGCAGATGGGGAGAGGCGTCTTTACACCAGTACGCTATATTATATGGAAATGAATTGTGCACGTATGCTTCTGGACTTGAATCTGTCTTTTTCTGTATCAGATGATACACTCGCAAAAAGAGTTTCTAAGATTGAGAGGCATCAGGGGATTGTATTGGATGTTTTGCAGAAAAATGCAGTATATCAGGCGGTGCAGAATGGCGTTACCATTATTACCGGAGGGCCTGGTACTGGTAAAACCACAACAATTAATACTATTTTACAGGTTCTGGAGGAAGATGGTGTAGATGTGCTCTTGGCGGCCCCAACAGGGCGTGCGGCAAAAAGGATGTCGGAAACGACTGGCTGGGAGGCTCAGACAATTCATCGGCTTTTAGAGTTAAATGGCGGTGTTGATTCAGAAGACAAAGGTGGAATGCACTTTGAAAGAAACGAATTGCAGCCTTTAGAGGCAGATGTCGTCATTGTAGACGAGTTTTCCATGGTAGATATTTTTTTGCTCAATGCTTTGTTAAAGGCGATGGTGCCAGGCTGTCGGTTGATTATGGTTGGTGATGTGAACCAGCTTCCATCGGTTGGTCCAGGAAACGTTTTGCGGGATATGATTAAGGCAGAATTTTGCAATGTTGTCCGGTTAAACCAGATTTTCCGTCAGGCGGCAGAGAGCCAGATTGTAGTAAATGCACATAAAATTAATGCCGGAAGAGAGATTTCTCTGGACAACAAAAACCAGGATTTCTTTTTCCTGGAACGGCATAATATTCAGGATATCACCAATGTGGTGATTCAGCTTATGATGAAAAATATGCCTTCCTATGTTAATGCTTCACCATATGATATTCAGGTACTGACACCGATGCGTAAGGGGGAACTTGGGGTAGAGAACCTGAACAGGGTTTTGCAAGGATATGCTAATCCAAAAACTTCAGCAAAGACGGAAAAAGAATTTCACGGTATCCTGTTTCGGGAACAGGATAAAATTATGCAGATAAAAAATGATTATCAGATGAAATGGGTGAAAAAGACACGTTTTGGCGATATTTATGAAGAGGGGACAGGTATATTTAACGGCGATATTGGAATCATACAGCGGATTCTGGAAACAGAGGAAGTGGTTGAGGTAGCGTTTGAAGAGGGAAAGCTGGTTTCTTATGAATACAGCCAGATGGACGAAATGGAGCTTGCTTACGCCACTACAATTCACAAGTCACAGGGAAGCGAATATCCGGCGGTTGTCATACCAATTTTGAGTGGCCCAAGAATGCTTTTAAACCGTAATCTGCTCTATACAGCGGTTACGAGGGCCAAAAAATGTGTTACTTTGGTGGGGAGCAGCGAAACGGTTCAACAGATGATACAGAATGTATATGAGCAAAAAAGGTATTCCAGCCTGTGCCAGAGGTTGCAGGAGATGATGAGGGGGGAAGCGTTCTGAGTATAATAGGGAAAATATTAGATATTTTTTATCCACGGCGCTGCGCAATCTGTGACAAAGTGCTGCCAGTGAATGAGAAATATTTGTGTCAGGGGTGTGAAAAACTTTTAAAATACACAGGGGAGGAATATTGTCTTCGGTGTGGGAGGCCGGTTGATGATAGGCAGGAATATTGTCCTTCCTGCCAGGGAAAAGAAGTTTCTTTTTGCAGTGGACGGTCTCTTTTTCTTTACGATACGGTGCTAAAAGAATCTATTATTCGTTTTAAATACCATGGAAGGCAGGAATACGCTGCATTTTATGCAAAGGAAATGTACCAGGCATTTAAAAAATGGATCAGGCAGATTTGCCCGGATGCACTGATTCCCGTTCCGATTCATAAGGCGAGATATCGAAAAAGAGGATATAACCAGGCGGAAGTATTGGCAAGGGAGCTTGGAAAATGCAGTGATATTCCTGTGTTAACAGAATATCTGGTTCGGGGGAAAAATACGCTTCCGCAAAAAGAGCTTTCCGAGAGAGAACGCTTACAGAATTTGAATGGAGCATTTTATGTCAGAAAAATGACGCAGGAGTTGTATAAAAATTTGAATTGTGTTATAATTATTGATGATATTTATACGACAGGCAGTACGGTAGAAGCTTGCGCAAGAGTGTTACGTGAAGAAGGGATCAGGAAAGTTTACTTTTTATGCATCAGTACAGGTCGGGGACTTTAGGAGGTAGCTATGGACGTAAGGAATTGTAAAAAATGTGGAAATCTCTTTAACTATGATGGAGACTCATTGTGTCCAAAGTGTGCAAAAGAGATGGAAGAGAAGTTTTTTGAAGTCAGGGATTTCATTTATAAAAACCCATCTGCTTCGATGTCAGTAGTTTCTGAGGAAGTAGATGTTCCAATGCAGCAGATTAAAAAGTGGGTTCGTCAGGAGCGCTTGCTCTTTTCAAAAGATTCTGGTATTTCCATTGACTGTGAGTCTTGTGGAAGGCCAATTTTAACAGGCAGATATTGTAAGGAATGTAAAGGGAAGATGACAAATACCCTTTCCAGTGCCTATGTGGAGGCAGCGCCAGAGAAAGCGAAGAAGGCAAGTTCAAAAGGGAAGATGCGATTTCTTGGTAATTAAAGATTCAGGAACTGTGCAGAAATTAGTTTACATATTTTACCGATAGGATATGCAGAATAATTTTTGCACAGTTCCTTACCTGCCAGGATAGGGGGTGACTAATTGGAAAGTGTAATAGATAGCGAGAAAGTGGATGAAACCTTTGACACAGCTTTTTGTGAAGTGACAAAAAAGCTTGTGAATCTGGAATTGCAGAGGGTGGCTGAGGAAGATAGGATAACAGCAGAGAAAGAGGTTATCCTGGAAAAGGGATATCGGGAGGAAATTGAGACACAAGGACATATTAACTCCAGGATTGTCTGCCACTTTTCGGATGAGTTGTACCGTTATATTACTGATACGATGAATAATGGTGTTACACCATCGGAGGAAGAAATTCACTTATTTTTAAATGAGTATATTAATATTACATGTGGTCATGCGATATCCAGTTTGAACAATCTGACAGGAAAGCGGTCCAGGTTGACGATACCTAAGTTTTATCGGAATGATGACCAGTTGGAGTTGACTAATCTGAATGAGGAAGGGCGATATCTGGTTTATCGTTCAACGACCGGCATGTTGCATGTATTTTTGTTTTATTCTTTGCAGACAGATCAAGAGGAGGGAAGATAATGGAAAAAACAACAATTTTAGTAGTTGATGATTCTCCATTTGCATCAAAGCAGATTCAGGACCTTGTGGAGGAGAATGGTTATGAAATGATAGGCTATGCTAAAAATGGGGAAGAAGGAATCCATATGTATGAGGAACTTCATCCTGATATTGTAGTCATGGATATTATTATGCCAGGAATTGATGGGTTGGAGACAGCAGAGATTTTACTGAAGAAAGATCCTGACGCAACAATTTTGATGTTGAGTTCGCTTTGCGATTCTGGTACATTGGAAGAGGTTAAAGCGATTGGACTGAAATATCTGATTCCAAAGCCATGGGAGGATGATGTTTTATTGGCAACTCTGGAAATGTTGATAAAACAGCGGAATGCAAAATAATACAAAAGGATGGAGATTCCGAAAAATTGGGTTTCCATCCTTTTTTCGAAAAAATGTTACTAATCACCTTCTTATGTGCAAGCACGGCAAGTTTGCGTATTTTCTGAAACCAGCCGTGGATAGTAACAAAAAAATTTAAAATATCTCTAAAGTATGGTTGACGAACCCTGCATTTATAGAATATACTCAAATGTGTTTATCATAGTGTATTTTTGTATTCAAAGAAAATATTACGCACTAAGAAATATTTTCTTTGGGATTTGAAAAGGCATAAATACCCTGGTAGAGCTTTTGGGCAGGGATACAAAAGAACGGAAAGAGAAATAATACAAAATAGGAGATTAGGAAATTATGATAAGGACCAGGGTAATTGCGACTGCTGCGAGTGTGCCAGAACAGATTATAACGAATGATGATTTAGCCAGGATTGTTGATACAAGTGATGAGTGGATTTCCCAAAGAACCGGGATCAAGGAACGGCGTATCTCGTCTGGGGAGAATACTTCGGTGTTTGTATCTGATGTGGCAAAGCAGCTCATGGAAAAAGCAGAGGTTACGGCAGATAGCATTGATTTGATTATTGTTGCCTCAGTAACGCCAGATTATGGAACACCATCTCTTGCGTGTATGGTGCAAAAAGAAATTGGAGCCTCGAATGCAGTTGCGTTTGATGTAGTTGCTGCATGTAGCGGTTTTATTTTTGCATTAAGTATTGCGGATAAATATATTCGTTCTTCTGGATATGAGAATGCGATTATCATTGGAGGGGAAACGCTTTCTAAGGTAATTGACTGGTCAGACCGTTCCACCTGCGTGCTGTTTGGGGATGGCGCTGGAGGCGCCTATCTGGAGAAGGCGCAGGATGGAGGAATTCTTTTTGAAGAAATTGGTTCTGATGGGAAGATGTATGAGATTTTGACAGCGGGATATACAGCATGTTCCAATGTATTTAATGAAAATCCAGCAGGTGTGGATCCATTGTGGTATGCGCATATGGATGGCAGGGAGGTTTTCAAATTTGCCACAAAAAATGTGATAAAAAGTCTGAACAAAGTGATGGAAGAAAATAATATCACCCAGGAAGATATAAAATATTTTATTCCACATCAGGCGAATGTGAGAATCGTAGAGGTGATTTCTAAAAAATTAGATATTCCGTTTGAGAAATTTTATATGAATATAGAACGTTTTGGCAATACTTCTTCTGCAAGTATTCCGATTGCGCTTAGTGAATTAGATGAAAAGGGGCTTCTGGAGCGAGGGGATCAGATTATCCTGACCGGCTTTGGTGGCGGTATGACCTGGGGGACTATGTTGATTACATGGTAATTAAGAAACGGTATATAAAAAATTGTGCAGATCTTTAAACACAGTTTCTGAGAAAAGTGTATTGCTGCATTTGCAGTTGATATAAAATTTAAAGAAAGATAAGCAGGAGGAAAAAATTATGGTTTTTGAGAAAATCAGAGAGATTATCGCAGAACAGACTGGAAAGGACATTGAAGAAATTACATTAGAAACAAATGTAAAGGAAGATCTTGATGCAGATTCTTTGGATCTGTTCCAGATTATTAATGACATTGAGGATGAGTTCGAAGTTTCTGTAGAGAATCCAGAAGCAATTGTAACGGTAAAGGATGCCGTTGATTTTGTAGAGAGCCACAAGTGATTGGTAGGGAACTGTCAATCACTTGGTTAGGTAGGTTAGTAAGGGGCAGTTCCCTTGTGCAGGTCAAACATAAATCAAACGGCGCTTAAAAAACAGAGGTGCCGTTTGATCAAAGAAATGAGGAGGAACATGAGAACGGTATTTATGTTTAGCGGCCAGGGTGCTCAGTACGCTGGCATGGGAAAAGAGTTATATCAGAACTATTCTGTTGCAAAAAAGATATTTGACTCTGCGGATGAAGTGTTGGGATATTCGATCAAAGATATATGCTTTCAAGATGAGGCAAAATTAGGGGAGACAGAGTTTGCGCAGCCGGCAATTCTTACTATGAGTATTGCTGCATTGGAGGTGCTTAAAGAGCAGGGAGTCAGGGCTGAAATGACGGCAGGTCTTAGTCTTGGAGAGTATTCAGCCTATGTTGCCAGTGGGGCAATGAATTTTGAAGAAGCAGTTGCTTTGGTTCAGAAAAGAGGAAAGTTCATGGCAGAAGCCGTACCTTCCGGGGAAGGTGCTATGTATGCCGTTATTGGTTTAGATACAGAATTAGTGGAAGAAGCGTGTAAGGAAGCGGTTCAGGAAGGACTTGGCCTTGCTGTTCCGGCAAATTATAATGCACCGGGGCAGATTGTTATCGCTGGGGCTACAAAAGCGGTAGAAAAGGCCGCAAAACTTGCGAAAGAAAAAGGTGCAAAAATGACAGTCCGGCTAAAGGTAAGTGGGCCATTCCATACACAGATGCTGCAGCCGGCAGCAGACAGATTGGGGCCAGAACTGGAAAAAATGCATATTGAGCCAATGAAGATACCAGTTTTTACGAATGTAGACGCAAAAGAAGTGGCTTCAGAAAAGGATATTATTCCGATTCTGACAAGGCAGATTTGTTGCCCAGTTCGTTTTTCAGATATTATTCAGAATATGCATGAAAGAGGGGCAGATACTTTTATTGAGCTGGGGCCGGGAAAGGCCTTGTGCGGTTTTGTAAAGAGGACATTAAAAGGTGTAACGATTCTGAATGTAGAGGATGAGACTTCCCTTGCAAAAACAATGGCAAAATTGCAGGAATAGCACACAGAAAAGAAAGAGGTCAGAGATGTTAGATGGAAAGACAGCGGTAGTTACCGGAGCGGCAAAGGGAATCGGAAAAGCAATTGCTCTTGCTTTTGCAAAGGAAGGCTGCAATATAGTATTAAATTATCACAGCAGTGTTTCAGAGGAAACGATTCAGGAAATAGAGGCATGTGGCGTAAAGTGCCTGCCAGTACAGGGAGATGTCAGTGATTTCAAGTTTGCCGGGGATTTGATCAAACAGGCAAAGAAAGAGTTTGGCTCTGTCGATATTCTTGTAAATAATGCGGGAATTACAAGAGATATGCTTTTGATGCGCATGAGTGAAGAGGAGTTTGATTGTGTAATCAATACAAATCTGAAAGGATGTTTTAATATGGTGCGCCATGTAAGCAGCGTTATGTTAAAGCAGCGGAGCGGAAGCATTATCAATATGTCATCAGTAGTCGGGGTAATGGGAAATGCCGGGCAGGCAAATTATGCGGCATCAAAGGCAGGCGTGATTGGCCTGACAAAGTCAACGGCAAAGGAACTAGCACAGAGAGGGATTACCTGTAATGCCATTGCACCGGGGTTTGTAGAGACGGATATGACAGCCATTTTATCAGAGGAACAGAAGGCAGCAATGCTTGATGTGATTCCGCTGAAACGGTATGGAACAGCAGAAGATATTGCCAGTGTAGCGGTTTTTTTGGCAAAACACACATATATTACCGGGCAGGTAATTAATGTAGACGGCGGTATGGTAATATAGATTAAAACGCGCTGGAACTGTAATAGGGGATAAAGAGCGCAGAAATGAGGCAAAGATGGAGAGAAGATGTGTAATAACCGGACTGGGAGCAGTTACTCCGCTTGGAAGTACAGTAGATACTTTTTGGAAAGGAATCCGGGAAGGTGTCTGTGGCATTGATTATATCAAAAAATTTGATGCGTCAAGGTTGAAAGTAAAAATTGCGGCAGAAGTAAAGGATTTTGATCCAGAGCAGTATATGACGAAAAAGGATGTAAAGAGAAATGACCTTTTTGCGGTTTATGGATTGGCAGCGGGGATACAGGCATTTGAGGATTCTGGACTGGATATGGAGCAGGAAGATGCGGACCGTGTCGGTGTTTTTGTAGGTTCGGGTACAGGCGGACTGATGACAATGGAAGAGCAGGTCAGAAGGATGGATGCAAAAGGTCCGGCGAGAGTCTCTCCGTTTTTCATTACAATGACAATTGGAAATATGGCGGCAGCGAATATCGCAATCCGCATTGGGGCAACCGGCCCATGCCATGATATTGTAACAGCATGTTCCACCGGAACAGATTGTATCGGTATGGCGTTTCGCAATATTAAACACGGGTATCTGGATGTCTGCGTGGCAGGAGGTACAGAGGGTTCGATTTGTGAGGTTGGTGTAGCGGGTTTTGCAAACCTGACTGCCTTATCAACGGTGGAAGATCCCAGGAAGGCGTGCAGGCCATTTGACAAGGAAAGAGATGGATTTGTTATGGGAGATGGCGCCGGAATTCTTGTACTGGAAGAGTTAGAGCATGCACTGGCTCGTGGAGCTAAGATTTACGGCGAGATTGTTGGCTATGGTGCAACAGGCGACGCTTACCATGTAACACTCCCAGACCCAGAAGGAACAGGCGGCGCTAAGGCAATGAAGTTAGCAATAGAAGAGGCAGGAATTGCACCGGAACAAGTGGATTACATTAATGCTCATGGAACAAGTACACCTGCAAATGATGTAGGGGAAACAAAAGTAATTAAAAAGGCTCTTGGGGAAGAGAATGCGAAGAAAACTCCAGTCAGTTCCACAAAGTCTATGACAGGCCATTTACTTGGTGCGGCAGGTGCAGTGGAAGCAATCTGCAGTGTCAAAGCATTAGAAGATGGGTTCCTTCCTCCAACGATTAACTATCATACACCAGATGAAGAGTGTGATTTAGATTATATTCCAAATCAGGGAAGAGAAGCAAAAGATGCAGTGTATGCATTGTCAAATTCTTTAGGCTTTGGTGGCCACAACAGCGTGCTTTGCTTTAAAAAATGGCAGAATAAATAATCGAAAGGCAAGGGTAGACAGGTATGCAATATGAGGAAGTAAAAGAGTTAATTGAAATCTTTGAAAAGACAGACTTAAATGACATGGAAGTACAACTGGACAATGCAAGAATCCGGTTGAACCGTGGAGCGGTTTCTCCCTGGATAATGCCAGCATCATCTGTTATGGCGGCTGTTCCGCAGCCTGTTGCAGGCGCCCCTGTATCTCCACAGCCCGTTGTGGGAAATCCTGTATCTTCGCAGTCCGCTGCAGGCAGTCCTGCATCTTTGCGGCCTGCAACAGAAGCTGCATCGGCGGACGTTTCTTCTGTTACGGAGAAAGTGCCTGCTGCAGATTTGGAGGCGGAAGGAACAGAAGTAATTAAAGCTCCGATTGTTGGTACGTTTTACCAGAGTTCTGCTCCAGGAGAAGATCCATTTGTAAAAGTAGGGGATGTGATAGCAGAGGGCGATGTTGTCTGCATTATAGAGGCTATGAAATTTATGAATGAGGTAAACAGTGAACTAAGTGGAACAATCATGGAGGTTCTGGTCAAGGACGGGGACTTTGTAGAGTATGGGCAGCCGTTGTTCCGTGTTAAATAGTTTGTGTATTTGATTTGCCGAAAGTTTCTAAGGAATTGTGTAGTTGGTTGGATGATTCAGATAATTTATCGGCAGTTTCTACTGGGAGGATTAAAAGATGGTAATGGATATTAATGAGATTATGTCAATTATACCGCATCGGCAGCCATTTTTACTGATTGACCGTGTGGAAGAACTGGTGGAAGGGAAGTCAATTACGGCAATAAAAAATGTTTCTTACAATGAACCGTTTTTTGCGGGCCATTTTCCAAATGAGCCGGTTATGCCGGGTGTTTTAATTGTGGAGGCAATGGCACAGGCAGGCGCTGTAGCGATTTTATCAATGGAGCAGTTTCGTGGGCAGACCGGATACTTTGGCGGCATCAAAAATGTAAAGTTTAAAAGAAAAGTGGTTCCAGGAGATACGCTTCGTCTTGTGTTAGAGATTGACAAGTTAAAGAGAAATATTGGAATTGGGCATGGGACTGCTTATGTGGGAGATGAAGTGGCAGCAAGTATTGATCAGTTTATGTTTATTATAGGCTAGAGCGTGTACAGAGCCTGTCTCTGGAAGGAACCGGGCAGGCTCTAATGTTGTTGTAGGGATGTTGACTGGAGGCACAGATGTTTGACAAGGTTTTGATAGCAAATCGGGGAGAAATCGCAGTTCGCATTATACGGGCATGTCGCGAGATGGGAATTAAGACAGTGGCGGTTTTTTCGGAACCAGACAGAGAGGCACTACATGCGCAGCTTGCGGATGAGTCGGTTTGTATTGGTTCTGCAAAGGCAGCAGACAGCTACAATAATATGAAAAATATTATCAGTGCTGCTGTGGAAAAGAAGGTGCAGGCAATCCACCCAGGCTTTGGGTTTTTATCGGAAAACAGTACATTTGCAGCAATGTGTGAAGAATGTCATATAAAATTTATCGGGCCAGCCCCATCGGTGATTGATGCAATGGGGAATAAATCGAATGCAAGAGAAATGATGATAAAGGCAGATGTTCCGGTAATTCCAGGCAGTGACGGCGTGGTTGAAAATATAGAACAGGCATATGAAATAGCAGAAAAGCTCGGCTATCCGGTGATGGTAAAGGCTTCAGCGGGCGGCGGTGGAAAGGGAATCCGTATTGTCCGCAAGAAAGAGGAACTGCAAAAAGCTTATGAATCGGCAAAGGCAGAAACAAAGGCTGCATTTGGCGATGATACCATGTATATGGAAAAGGTAATTGAGAATGCACGTCATGTGGAAGTGCAGATTTTAGGCGATAACTTTGGAAATGTCATTCATTTAGGAGAACGGGACTGTTCTTTGCAAAGGAAGAACCAGAAGGTTTTGGAGGAAGCGCCAAGTCCGGCAATTTCTCCAGAAGTCAGAGAGCGGATGTGTGCTGCAGCCGTTCGGGCTGCAAAAGCGACTGGTTACCAGAGTGCAGGGACAATTGAGTTTTTGTACGATAAATCTGGAAATTTTTATTTTATGGAAATGAATACAAGAGTCCAGGTAGAGCATCCGGTAACAGAAATGATTACTGGTATTGACATTATTAAAGAGCAGGTCAGAATTGCAGATGGAAAAGAGCTTTCTGTGAAACAGGAGAATATTTCAATACAGGGGCATGCAATTGAGTGCAGGATTAATGCAGAAAATCCAGAGCGGAATTTTGCTCCATGTCCGGGGTTAATTGACTATCTTCTTTTGCCATCCGGCGGTTTGGGAATCCGGGTAGATACTGCGGTTTATGAGGGATATGAGATTCCTCCATATTATGATTCAATGATCGCAAAGGTAATTGTACTTGGAAAAGACCGTAAGGAAGCAATTGCTAAAATGAAAAGGGCATTGTATGAATTTATTATTTCCGGGATTGAGACAAATATTGAATTTCAGAACCGGATTTTGCATAATGAAGAATATCTTGCAGGAGAATATGATACTTCTTTTATTGAAAAGAAACTGATTGAATGGAAGGATTGATATTTTGAATCTATTTGGAAAGAAAAATTATTTTTCCCTGGAAGGCGGGGAACAGCGTACAAAGAAAAACGATAAAAGGCGGCAAAAAGCAGAACCTTCTATTCCAGACGGGATGTGGATTAAGTGTAATACCTGTAAGGCAATTATATATAAGAAAGAAGTAACAGAGTATAAGCTCTGCCCGAACTGTGATGCACATTTTCGTATGAGCCCGGCAGAACGGATTGCGATTACCTGTGATGAGGGAACATGGGAGGAGCTGGATGCAAATATGAGGCCAAAGAATCCCATGGATTATCCCGGTTATGAGGATATTATTGAGAAAGCGCAGAAAAAAGCTGGGATTTTGGAAGGCGCTGTCACGGGCAGATGTAAGATTTGTGGGCAGGATACCGTTCTTGCGCTGATGGACAGTCATTTTGTGATGGGAAGTATGGGATCTGTTGTCGGCGAAAAGGTGACAAGGGCTGTGGAGTATGCAACGAAAAATCGGCTTCCGGTTGTAATTTTTACAACCTCGGGTGGTGCCAGGATGCAGGAGGGAATCATTTCCCTGATGCAGATGGCGAAGGTAGCGGAAGCTTTGGGAAAGCATGATGATGCAGGGCTGTTATATGTAACAGTTCTGACAGATCCAACAACAGGCGGCGTGACGGCGAGCTTTGCGATGTTGGGGGATATTATTCTTTCAGAACCAAAGGCTTTAATTGGTTTTGCAGGGCAGAGGGTGATTCAGGGAACGATTCATCAGGAACTACCAGAGGGATTTCAGAGGGCAGAGTTTCAGTTGGAACACGGTTTTGTTGACCGGATAGTCCATCGTGAAAAACTTCGGGAAGAGCTGGGAAAGATTCTGCTTTTGCATAATCGGCAGGAAAGTGAGGTAACACTGTGAGCGAAGCAATGAAATCGGTGTCGATTGCCCGCAAAATCGAACGGCCCAATACAAGGCAGTTTATTGAACGTATTTTTGAGGATTTTATGGAGTTTCATGGAGACCGCCTGTTTGCAGATGATGGAGCGGTAGTAGGGGGGATTGCTTTTTTGGAAAAGATGCCGGTAACGGTGGTTGGAATCCAGAAGGGGCATACGTTGGAAGAAAACCTGGAGTGTAATTTTGGTTCTCCCAATCCAGAAGGATATCGTAAAGCACTGCGTTTGATGAAACAGGCAGAAAAATTTCATCGTCCAGTGATTACTTTTATTAATACAGCAGGTGCATTTTGCGGAATAGGGGCAGAAGAGCGGGGACAGGGAGAAGCAATTGCAAGAAACCTGTTAGAGATGTCAAGGCTTAAAACTCCGATTATCAGCATTTTTATTGGAGAAGGTGGGAGTGGCGGCGCTCTGGCTTTGGCAGTTAGTGATTCCGTATGGATGTTGGAACATGGGATGTATTCGATCCTTTCTCCAGAAGGATTTGCCAGTATTTTGTGGAGGGATTCATCAAGAGTGGCAGAAGCCGCTGAACTGATGAAAATGACAGCCAAAGATTTATTGAAAAATGAAGTGATTGACAGAATGTTTTTCGAGCCGAAAGAAGGTCTGGAACATAATTTAGACAAAACGGCAGTTGAGTTAAAGAAAGCATTATTGGAAACACTTCCTGATTTGATGAAAAAAGAGACTCCTGTTTTATTGGAAAAGAGATATAAGAGATTCCGTAAGTTTGGAGAATTTACAGAATCATAGCCTGATACGCTGTAGGTATTAGATGTGTATCAGGTGTAGGCAAACTTGTGTTTGGTTTGTTGCATATAAGAGAATAGAAGACGGCAGAAAATTCGATTTTATCGAAGAATCTGACAAAATGGCAGAAATGAATTCGGTAGAAGAAATTTTTCTGCTTTTTTTGTTTTAGAAAATTTATATTATAGTAAACGCATAAAATACATGCGTTTACTATAGTTACAAGCAGATTGTAGTCCGATTATTTATTAGGAAGAGTGCCTTTTTAAATATGGCTATCTGCCATACTAAAAGAGGTAAAAGAGGAAGAACAGGTTAAAGAATTGCGAAAGGGTTCTATCTGGCGTTACAATAACGTAGAAAAATAAGTTTTCGTGTCGAAGACTGTCGAACAGAAATTGGGGATAGGGGTGACATATTTAGGGTACTGTGGAATTTAATTTTCATATGGTAATTTGTGCCTGTACGCTGCCTGACGCAAATTGCCATAGTGGTAGAAGGCGGCGTAGAAATGTGGATGGTGTATTATGAAAGTATGTGTATGTGAAGATGAGATTCGGGAGAGGGCAATTATTGGAAGCGTTTGTGAAGGGGTTTTTGAGAAAAAGGGAATGGAATACGATATCAGTATGGCAGGCGATTCCAAAGAAGTGATGAAGGTCATTGGGGAAATTGATTTGCTGATTTTGGATATTGAACTGCCTGGCGTAGATGGTATAACTCTGAAAAATCGGATACAAAGAAAGGACGAGTGTATGATTTTGTTTGTCACACATCATGATGAAATGATGCCAGAAGCATTTGGAAAAAATGTAGTTGGTTTTGTGGAAAAAAGAAAACTTCGTAATAAATTAGAAATTTATTTGAATCAGGTGATTGATATGATAGATTGCGACATTATCATCGAAGGGAAATATCACAGTAAAGATATTATGATGATTCATTCGGAGAGGGAATATTGCTGTCTGCACTTTAAGAATGGGAAGACAATTCTGATTCGAAGCAGTTTAAAGAAAATGGAACAGGAACTGGAAGAAGCAGATTTTGTAAGAATAGACAGGGCACATTTGGTTCATTTAAAATATCTGGAGCATTTGGAGAAAAAGGAAGTACAGATTGCAGGAAAACGGATTGCTGTTAGCAGGACACGTCGGGAGTTGCTTTATAAATCATATGAAAAATATTGTGAAAGAAATGCGAGGTATTGTTGATGATTTTAGTGGATTTTAATATATATGATTGGCTGGAGCAGATTTTTATTGAGGGGATAAAGTATATTTTGGTAGCACATTACTTTCTCGGATTTGAGTTTAGCAGGGGGAAGAAGAAATATTTGTTGATTATTTATCCTGTGGTTCTTCTGATTATGAAATATTGGAATAATAGGGATGTCCTATTTTTATACTATTATGCTTGGGGAATAGTTTTATTAATTGGGATGTTCGCTGGAAAATTTGTAGAAAAAATAAAGGCATTTTTCATTATTTGGTTTTTGATTGCATTGGTAGATACTTTGATAGTAATGGTATATGTCATGTTTCCCCAAACAATTTTTTCTAATCAAAGTAGCAAAAAGTTGGTAATAGTAGGATGCCTTGGAGTTATATTATGGGGAATAATGGCAAGGAAAGGTAAACGGATTCAACAATATACAAGGAACTTCTGGAAGAATTTATCAAATCAGGAATATATTTTATCATTATTTGTTCTTGCTTTGGGAGCTTTGTTTGTAGGTGGAATGCAAGGGTATTTAGATAATACAATGTCAGTTTTCATGAGAGTACTTGCTTTTGTGTTTGGTTTTCTCGTGATGATAACATCTGCTATTGTACTCGTTTTGTTGTTAATTACGAAGCGGTCAAAAAGGCAATTAGAGGAAATTAATCAGTTAAATGTCCGATATTTGGAGTTACAGAAAAAATATTATGAGGATTCCTTAAAACAATATGAAGATATGAGAAGTTTTCGTCATGATATTAATCATCATCTTTATATTCTTTCAGAGTTGGGCAGGGAGAACAAGATAGATGAGTTAAAGGGATATGTTAAGAAGATGGCAGAAAATTATGAAACAATGAAGGGGATTCACACTGGAAACTTTATTACAGACTGTATTATCAGCCATACACTTTATAAGTTACGGGAAAGGAAAACATTTCATTTTGATTTAGAGGGACATTTTCCAGAAGATTTCTTTTTAGAGGACATTGATTTTTGTATTTTGTTATCTAATCTTTTAGAAAATGCAAAGGAAGCATTGGAAAAGGTGACTGGAGAGGCTTTTTTACAAATAGAAATTAAAAGTTTTAATCAGTGGTTTTATCTGATGATACGGAATAATGTCAATTCAGATGAGGTGGATTTTCAAACAACCAGTAAATTGGATAAAAGGAATCATGGTTTTGGGATACAAAGTGTTAGACGGGTAGTTGAAAAATATCATGGAAATGTTGTATGGAATTGCGAAAATGGAGTTGTAGAAGTGAAAATTAAATTTGACCAAGGTAAGCTGAAATAAGTAAAAAATGCCTTTATAAGGATAGTTATTTGCAGATTATAGCAAAAAACAACCATTCATAGCAAATGCTTTGCGATAGAGGAAAGACTGACATATACTGGATATCAGAAAGATTGCAGTCTTACTTTATTGTGAAGGGAGTGAAAGTAATGGTTATGCCCTATGGTGGTGCTGACTTTTGGAGGCTATTCCAATTTCTATTTGGAAGGTTTGGATAGTAGAAAATAATTAAGATTTTGAAACTGTTAACTATGCAAATTGATACTCGAATTTAACTTTTATTTACAATTTTTATTTACAATTAATACTATTGTTGGAAAGGATTACGTTACAATGGCGTAGTTTTCCAGTTCTGAATATGTAACTCAAAAGATAAGACTTAGCGATACAATTAAGGAAGAACAAAATCAGAAAAAGAGGTATGGTATAAGTGGAAGTTTTTGGATTACATAAATGGATAGGTTTATTATGGCATGTGAGTATTCCTTTCCTGCATGGTATAGGGATGGAAGAGTGGGAGAACGGAAAAAGCGTATTGAATAGGGATATATACTGCGGTGTGGAAAGTTGTAATATTATATTAGGTAGAGCGTATGACAGGGAAGGAAGTAGATTTTATTTATATTTAAAAGATAGGAACTGCAGAGAGATTCAGAACTGCAGAAAAGAATGGAAGGCTACAGTTCAGAGTACAATGTCATTAACTTAAGGAATCTGATAGATGATTTATGCTGGAAAAAGCTTGAAAATTCAAGACATTACACAGCTAAATTTCGGCTGGAAAAGCTTAAGTAAATGACATTGGTTCAGAGTATTTCTGGGATGTAGTTTTCTTTTATATGTGTGAAGAATAAGTTACTATTTATGGCTGGTTTTTCGCATGATGTTTCGAATAGCCGTGAAAAATAAGCCTACCTTGTATTTGGACAGTTTGGGCGTTGCGGTAGGCTTATTGTAATATAGATGTTCTGTTGTGACGGGGATAGGAATTATATTTTCCGGATACCATCGGATGCAATTGTAATTTTCCCTTCTTTGAGTAAATGTCCGATTCCTCGTTTGAAAGCATTTTTGCTCATATGGAAGCGGTTTTTAATGGCTTCCGGGCTGCTTTTATCATGGAATGGGAGGAATCCATTTTCCTGCTCTAGGCAGCGGTAAATAAAATCAGCATCTTCATTCATCTGTTCTGGAATCTTTTTCTTTACGCTCAAAGTCAGGCGGCCGTCTTCCATAATCTGAGCGACTCTTGCATGAACTGGTTGATTAATGCGGTAGGTTTCAAATACTTCCTTTTGTGGCAGTAAGGCAGAATATTTATCATCAACAGCGATAAAAACACCAAAATTTTCACTGATTTCGTAAACTCGTCCAAAAACCGAATCATCCTTTTGATAATCCGAATCATTTCTTAACGCCTGATAGACATGCATGGAAGCACAGAGGCGTTCACTTTTGTCGATATAGAGAGTAACCAGAACGGCATCTCCTTCCTTTACCTCATAAAGCTGCTCTTTAAATGGTAAGAATAAATCCTTTGAAAGTCCCCATTCCAGAAACGCACCAATTGGCGTAACCTGATTGACATAGAGACGTGCGACATCACCAAGAGTAATATCCGGTTCCAGGGTTGTGGCGATTAGCCTGTCCTCAGAGTCTTTATATACGAAGACATTTAATACATCTTTTAACTGAGTCCCTTCTGGCACTTGTGCTTTTGGCAAAAGAATTTTTTCAGAATCTTTGCCGGCTGGTGTGTTGAGAAAAACACCAAAGTCTGTTTCCTTTGTGACAATTAACTCCTGATATTTTCCAAGTTCGATTTTTTGCTTCATATTTCATTTCCCTTTCTTATTCTTACATCTGTCAGTATTTCCAGCTTCTTTTCTGCTTATGTGATAGAACACTTCCTTACTATTCACGGACAACCAAACCGCAAGGCACAATAATTTATAACCTTTTTACAGAAATCGCCGTGAATGGTAAATGTTTCTATACTAGTATACTAAAAATGGAAAAAAATACTAGAGAAAAAATTTGAATAGTGATATAATACCACTTGCACGGTTGAAATGGATACAGCAATCCATATATATTGATAAGATATTACAGATACAAGATAGTGACTATATTAAATTCAGGCATTGAGCAGAAATGGGGGAAAAGACGATGACAGAAATTTCAACAAAGAATGCGCCAGCGGCAATTGGTCCGTATTCTCAGGCAATTGAGGTGAACGGAATGATTTATACTTCTGGGATGATTCCAATTAATCCGCAGACTGGCGAACTGGTTAGTGGTACAGTAGAAGAGCAGGCGAAACAGGCATTTTCCAATTTAAAGGCGTTGGTAGAGGCGGCGGGTTCGTCTATGGACCATGTAGTAAAAACAGTTGTCTTTATAAAAAATATGGATGATTTTGCAAAAATCAATGCGATTTATGAAACATATTTTGAAAAACCATATCCTGCCAGATCTTGTGTGGAGGTTGCAAGGCTTCCAAAAGATGTTGCTTTAGAGGTTGAGGCAGTTGTACAAAAATAAGATGTAAATTGTTAAAATTCTACACGAGTAGTCACTACTTGTGTAGAATAAAATTTTAAAAAAAATTTTTGTATAAAATACATGAGATTTTGAAAAAAGCCCGAAAAATCAAGGAAAATTGGAAAAAAATATTGTTTGGAAATCAAACGACAAGTATTGACAAAGTGTGCAGACGTTGTTATAATGTGTTCGTCAGCGTAATAAATTCGTAATAATTATTACACTGAAATGCCCCATAATTACATATTGGGTAAGTTGTGAACATAAATACATGGATGTAAATTACTATGGAGGGATATTATGATTAAAACAAGATGGGTGAGAAATGCCGCAGTTTTCGGTACAGCAGTTACATTGTCACTGGCATGCACAGGTTTTGCGAAAGACAGCACTGCAGCAAGCGTTTGCCAGGAAACAGATATGGCAGGCCTTTCCTTATCGTTAGATAAGTACTATACAGATAATTATGTTGCACCAAAGGATGAAGCTACACCAGCTCCAAGTGCTGAGGCTGGAACAGCTACACCAGCTCCAAGTGCTTCTGCCGACGAGTCTGACAAAAAGGAAGAGGCAAAAAAGAGTACAGAAGAGAAGAGAAAAGAGGAAACGGTTGCAAAGCAGTTCCGTGATCTGGGTATTGCTGATGTAAGTGATTACATCAATATCCGTAAAAAGCCGACTACAGAGAGTAAGATTCTTGGTAAGCTTTACAGAGGTTCCTCTGCAAAGATTGTTGGCGAAAAGAATGGATGGGTAAAGATTGAATCCGGAGATGTCAAAGGTTATATCAGAAAAGATTTACTGGCGATTGGTGCAAAGGCACAGAAGCTTGCAGGGAAATTCGGTACAGCTTATGCGAAAGTAAAGACAGGAACGATTACATTAAATGTACGCTCTAAGAAGAGCACAAAGTCTTCTATTGTTACACAGATTCCTGAGGATGAGAAGTATGAAGTAATCGGTGAGAGTGATAACTGGTATAAGGTTACAATTGATGAAGATACAAAAGGATATGTAGCAAAAGAATTTATTAAGACCAAGGTACGTTTTAAAAAGGCAGTTTCTATTGAAGAGGAGTTGGCAGAGCAGCGCCGTAAGGAAGCAGCAGAAAGAGCAGAGCAGGAACGGCTTGATGCATTAGCAAGAGAGAGAGCAGCAGCAAATCAGTCTAGTTCAAGCAGCTCAAGCAGTAGTTCTTCAAGCAGCTCAAGCAGCAATTCTTCAAGCAGCTCAAGTAACAGCAGCAGTAGTTCCTCAAGCCATTCGAGCTCAAGCAGCAGTTCTTCAAACCGTTCAAGTTCAAGCAGCTCAAATAGCTCAAACAACACACCGTCTGTTCCTTCTGGAACTTCAGGTTCAGCAGTTGCGAACTATGCTTGTAAGTTTGTTGGAAGACCATATGTATGGGGTGGTACAAGTCTTACAAATGGTGCAGATTGTTCTGGATTCACAATGAGTGTTTATGCTCAGTTTGGATACAGTTTGCCACATTCTTCCGCAGCACAGGCAGGATATGGAAGAAGTGTCAGCATGTCTAATCTTCAGCCTGGTGATTTGCTCTTCTATAAGAATGGTGGAAGAATTGGTCACGTTGCAATCTATATTGGTGGTGGACGTATTGTTCATGCAAGCAATGAGACAGATGGCATTAAGATTTCCAGCTATAACTACAGACAGCCAGCTTGTGCAAGAAGAATTATTGGCTAATTGTTTTACGGAGAATAAAATATTCGAAAAGCATCGTGTGAATGCATGCGGTGCTTTTCTTTTGTTGTAAAAATTTTTGTGGCAGGAAAGGAGCGGTTGGAGTATGAGGGATTTTCGGAATGGAATGAGGGATGGCCTGCCGATTGCGTTAGGGTATGTATCGGTGAGCTTTACATTTGGGCTGATGGCGGTATCGGCTGGGATGAATTGGTGGCAGGCAGTGTTAATTTCTATGACAAATGTTACTTCGGCAGGTCAGTTTGCAGGGCTTGACATTATGGTAGCAGGAGGGACTTTGGTGGAAATGGCATTATCGCAGTTTGTTATTAACCTGCGGTATGCTTTGATGTCATTGTCCCTGTCACAAAAGGTGGATCAGACAATCCACACCATTTATCGCTTTGTGGTTGGGTTTGGTGTGACAGATGAGATTTTTGCGGTGGCAATGAGCCGGAAGAAAAAGGTCAGCCGTTATTATATGTTTGGTTTGATTGCAGTGCCATATTTTGGCTGGGCAGGAGGAACATTTGCTGGCGCTGTGCTTGGGGGCGTCTTGCCGGAAATTGTCCGTTCCTCTCTTGGGATTGCAATTTATGGGATGTTTCTGGCAATTATTATTCCAAAAGCACAGGAAGATTTTCGCTATATGAAGGTGATACTGATTGCGGTTGTTTTAAGCTGTTGTTTTAAATGGCTGCCCGTTCTGAACCGTTTGTCTTCCGGCTTTGTCATTATTATTTGTGCAGTAGCAGCGTCTGCGGCAGGCGCTTTCTTTTATCCGATTGTGGAAGAGGAGAGAAAGGGGGCAGAAAAGTAATGGAAATAACTAAATTTTTCCAATATTTGATTGTTATGGCAGGAGTTACCTATGTGATTCGTGCAGTTCCTTTCGTATTGTGTAAAAAAGAAATAACGAACCGTTTTTTGCGTTCTTTTCTGGCATATGTGCCATATGCTGTTTTGGGCGCAATGACTTTTCCGGCGATTTTTTATTCAACGGATGGTTATCTGGCAGCAGTGGCAGGAACGGTTACAGCGCTAATCCTGGCTTTCCTCAGGAAAGGATTGCTGTCTGTGGCAGTGGGAGCTTGTATTGCTGCCTTTTTGGTGAATATTATATAGTAAAGGAAAAAAACGCTTGCGTTTTGCTTCGTTTACTATAATATAATCCCAGAAGGAAACTTCGTTGTACCCAATGTCTTAGTTGTTTGATTTAGAAAGGAATGAAGCCTTGCTAGAGCGTGTTTGAAAATTGCTTTTTGCAAGATGTGCTTCTCACTTTGTGGGAGAGCAGATTCTGAGAATGAATTTTCAAACACGCTCAATGCAGGGCTTTGTTTTATTCTACAGAAAGAAACAGGATATGGATAAAATACAAGCAGGCTGCCAAGAGCCGGGGCAGAACGTCTGGATGAAATTGCCGATCCTGAAAAGGCAATGCAGCGTGCTGTTGATACATATAAAGCAAAAGGGTATTCTGATAAATGGATTACACAACGTCTGCGTTCCATTGAAATCCGAAAGGAATTAACCAATGAATGGCAAAACTCTGGCATCAGTAGTTCCAAAGAATATGCTGCCCTTGCCAATATACTGACAATGGCATGGTCAGTATATTGGTAAGGGCATACAAAAAGATCAAAGGGTTAAGAAAAGAAAATCTGCGGGATAACATGACAAATCACATATGAGCCGTGAATAACTAAAAGTACTACACAAGGATGGCTGGCACGAAACCAATAAGGAAGGCTCTCATATAAGCCTGAAGCATCCAACGAAGCCTGGAAAGGTCACGGTTCCAAACCATAATGGAGACCTGAAACCAGGAACTCTAAACAGTATTTACAAGCAAGCAGGACTTAAATAGCCCTACTGTCTGTTGCCCTCACAGAAAGGAGCGTGTTTATGCAGAATTTAACCTATTTGGCTGTTTTAGAACCATCAACCAACGGCTCATACAGCATCTATTTCCCTGATTTGCCAGGCTGTATCAGTGTAGGGAACAGCCTAGAAGATGCAGCACACATGGCAGCAGAAGCCGCAAGCCTCCATGTATACAGTATGGAATGTGACAATGAGGAGATCCCCACCCCATCCGTGAACCTATCCAGAGATGACACAGAGGGGAACATTGTAATGCCAGTGACCATCCATCCTGATTTGTTCCGCATGAAGAAAGACAACGAACGTGTCAAAACCAACATTACCCTCCCTGCATGGCTCAAACGCATTGCCGAAGAGAGGAAAGTGAACTATTCCCGGCTTTTGGAAACGGCTTTGATTGATTATCTGCAAATTCCCAAGTCAAAAATCCAGTAAAGGAAAAGGCATGTGCTATCTGCATATGCCTTTTGAGTCTCCTGTTTTCACTCCTGCCTTTTTTGACATGCCCCTGGGCTGCTGTCCAATTGTAAATAGTAGCTTGAGAAATTGCCAAAAGTAGTGTATAATATACAGACAATTATCAAAAGAAGGAAGAAACTGTGCCATAGTGGCACGGGGAAAAGGGGGAAAGTTCATGAGTAAAAATATTATAAGAAAAAGGTCTATTAAAATTGTGGTATCGGTATTATTAGCGTTTTCGCTAATAATTCAGATGTCTTCAGGTTCACAGGCAAAGGCAACACCAAAGTTAAATAAGACAAAGGTTACACTGACATTGGGCAATACAGTGGATTTGGTGCTTCAAAATTCATCCTCAAAACCGAAATGGTCCTCAAATAAGAAATCAGTTGCGACAGTAAGTTCCAGTGGTGAAGTTCTGGCAAAAGCGGCCGGAACAGCAAAGATTACAGCAAAGGTTGGAACAAAGCAGTATGTATGTAAGGTTACTGTTCCAAAGCAGTATATCAACAATACTTCTATTACATTAAATGCAGGGGAGAGCAAGAATCTTATCATGTATGGTGTAGCAAAGGAAGATGTGATTTTCTGGTGCAGTGACAATGAGGATATTGCCAGGGTTTCTTCCAGTGGTAAGGTGACAGCAGTAAAAAAAGGTGAAACAGAGATTTATGCTATTTTAAATGCTGGTTTGGGAAAAACTTATCAATGCACTGTTACGGTAAAAGGCAGTACGGGTACAGAACCAACGGCCTCACCATCGCCATTACCAAGTGTTTCGCCGTCGCCAACACCATCTGGTTCACCAACACCATCTGGTTCGCCAGTACCTTCTGTATCGCCAACACCAACGCCAGCGTTAGATTCAAAAGATTACTATAATGGAGTTAAGATTGTTGAAAAGCTGAAGGATGGATTTTATAGCACAGAAACAATTGATGTAAGTAAATATTTCAATAGTGATAATATTAATACATATGTACTGAAAGCGGAATCAAGTAATAAGGGAACTGCTTATGTGGATAAGATTATTGATAACCACCTTGTTATAGTGCGCACAGGCGGCTTTATAGGAACAGCGTATATTACACTGACCTGTAATACAGAAAAAATCGTTCTGCAATATACAGCAGAGCATAAGCCAATTAATATTACAAGTATTTATTTGGATGTTCCAGGAACCGTCGTAACAGTAGGGGATAAGGTAAAGATTCATATTGATACAATGATGGATAATGAATTTAAAAATGCAACGGTGTATCTTAAGTCTTATGAGCCAAATATGCCTTCTCAGATTGTTCTGACAGAGTTTACAAAAGATCCGCGTGCACCATATAGTTATGTTGCTGAGTTTGTCGTTACAAAGGATATGATCTCTGGTATGTGGGGGCTTGGTTTATGTATGCTGTTTGATGATAAGGGATATGTAGAAATGGTAAATTCAAATGGTACGGTAAATGAATTTGCTGACACATGTTTCTTCTATGTAAGGTAAAATAGAATTTTCAATAGTATAGTTAGGATTTGGATTAAAATTTCAAATTAATAATGGAAACTGCTCTGCGTTTGACAGGGCAGTTTCTTTTTGATACAGTTCCTAAGTATTGTATTACCTCAAAATGTTCTCATAATCCTGCAAATTATGGTAGATGCCATCAACATATGCTCTATTGCCTTCGATTCGATAAAGCATAGAATACTTATGACGCCTAAAATGGATTGTCCGGTAACCCAGAGCCCTGAGTCTGGAATCTTCGCAGAACTTCAGACTACCGGCTATATGGGAAAGCCGGTCAAGCGTATTTTCCATGTCGTTTACAACATTCGTTGCAGCCTGCTCACTTTTGAGTTCGTATAGGAGATAATTAATAATCCGCCGAAAATCCATTTTGGCTTGTGTAGTCAAAAGAACTTCATATTCCATATTCTTCCCTGAGCTCAGCAAGAAATTCACCTGCCTTCTGGTATTCGCCAGCCGCTGTCTGCTTTCTGGAAATTTCCAAATCTCGATAGATATCCTCCCGGCTCTTTAATGGGAACGGGCAGTCATCCTTTTGCTGCTGAAAGAGTTTTTTGGCCAAATCCTGTATCTTGATTAGATCTGTCTCTGGCAGAACTTCTATCATAGAAATGGTATTATCAAGAGTACTCATAGTAATCCTCCTCTCAAATTCTTTAACAACAAATAGTAAGGCTCTGTAAATAATTAAATGAAACAACTTGCTTGCCTGTTTTTTCGATTGCTACATCAAAAAGCCTCGCCGTAGCCTGCTACGCCTACGTTTTTTTCTTTGCACTCGGAAAAACATTCTTCGCAACTTGTTCATTTAATTTATTTACAGTTCCTAATCACATTCCTATTTATTATAACATCTTCGGGGAAAAGTATAAACCTTTTTCTGAATAGTACAGTGATACTGCTAATCCGCATCTTGCTTGAATAGATTAATGATTTTTTGTATAAAATTCATTCAATATTTTTGCTAAAACCTTTGGGTTTTCTTCATTCACAACATGACCAGTGCTTTCAATAATTTTCAATTCAGCATCTTTAATGTTTTGTGATAAGTAATGCGCCGATTTTATGTTTGCGCTATCTTTCTGTCCACAAAGAATAAGTGTGGGGCACTTAGGAATACTTACTTTGCCGCTGAAATCTAAGTTTTTCATAGTACTCCCTAAAGCGAAAGTCCTTTTTTTATCAAATGCCATGGTTTCAAAAACGGATTTTGGTAAAAATCTGAAAACCACATTTTGTAAAGAGAACATTATTTTTGGAATTTTATGAGGTGTTCCTATTAAAACTAATGTTTTTGTTTTTTGCGGGAAATCCAAAGCATAATTTAGCGCCAAAATACCGCCTAATGAAAGACCGCACAAATGAATTTCCCACAAAAATCCACTCTCATTATTTAACGAACAAAAACGGCAGTATCACATTATGATACCACCGTTTTGCTTTAACATTCAAGATATACTAAAAATCTGAAACTGTCCTCGATTGAAACTGCATTCAGATTATCATTATCTAGTGCCGGTGGTGGGACTCGAACCCATATATAGTATTATCCGATAAACCATTATTTTGTGCTGAACAAAGCCAGAACTCCTATAAAATAAAGGGTTTCTGGCTTTGTTGTGTTCTAACGAGTTTTTTCATATCTTATTGCGTTTTGTCATTTCTAATACATTTTTTGTCATGGATTTGTCATGGAATTTCCTTAAAAACGATGTCATTTAATCTTCTTGACGCCTCTCTCAGTGCTTGCATTGCTTCATCCTGCATGGCATGGCTGTATACGCTTTTCATCACGCCGTCAGTCTGCCAACCTCCCATTCTCATAATATCTTCGTCTGGTATATACATGGCACTCATTCGGGACGCAAAGTAATGCCGCAGCTTATGCATGGAAAACTTTTCTATTCCCAACTTTTTTTCAGTATTATACAGAAATGTTGTGATTCGGTTAGGATGCCCTTTATACACATACCCTTTTTCCCTGATTTTATCTGCCAACCAACTAGGTATTACAACCTTTCTTGTACTGGATGTTGTTTTTGTTGTTTTCACCACCCACTGTTTGTTTTCGCCTAAAACCACAGCCTTATTGATTGTTACGACATCATCCTTTATGTCGTCCACTTCCAGTGCGCATATTTCCGACCGTCGCATACCATAACAGGCAAGCACCAGAGGTATTTCATACTCCGTACCCCTAGCACATTCAAGCACTCTTCTCACATCCTCGTCAGACGGTATATACGGCTCATTCTTGGCTTTTTGAGACAAAGTGGTAATCTTTATGTCTGGACGGAAAGTGTACAGAACAGCCGATATGAAGCCGTGACAGTTGCGCACAGTTTTTGGACTTCTATCTGCTGCAAACCTATTGATTTCCCTTTGTATATCCATTTGCTCTATATCTCTGATTGCTTTGTCGAGAAAAACATCTGATATCCCTTTTATAATCCATGAATATCCCCTTATTGTGCTGGGAGATAATACATTTCTTTTGGATTCGATATACTCTTCTGCGGCATCCCGAAAAGTTATTCTCTTTCTTTTTGTCTTTACCTTATCCAGTTCCTCAGCCATCAACTTTATGGCTTCCTTTTGTGTAGGTTTGTAATCTGTCACAATTTGATGACCCTTGTACATCTTCCTTATCCTGTAAGAGCCAGACGGCAGTTTTTCAATTTTCATGGTATCATTCTCCTTAAAAAAGTGTATAAAAATAACAGCCAGTGAAAAATCACTTGCATGGCTGCCCGGAAGATGATACAATATATTTGCGAAAAATGTATATGTCCTCCGGGATATATCTAAAACCGTTCAGTGTGCCAACACTGGGCGGTTTTATTTTTTGTACAAAACTTTCCTGCCTTTATCTCCTGCCAGTTAAATAAAATTCAACTTTGTCAAAATTTTCATATGAAGTAAATTGTTTTGTGATTGTAGCCCCTGGCTTTATCTCGTAATCATCGTCTGTAAAATATGCTGTATCAAATTCAACTAATTTACCATCTAAGAAAAATAAAGCATATCCCTCGACAAATTCCGCAGGGCTTTCTCCGTCGTTCTTTACTTGGAATATAGCCCCATCTTCAATATTATTTTGAGTGTAAGACAAGTCTTGAATCACTGAATTATAATATTTGCTAGCAGTTACATTCATTTCCGTACTATAGTGGTCAATATCTGCACTTGTTTCAAAGGCTTCGTAAAATACAGAAGTACATCCAGCCCCCAAAGCTTCAAAGGAAGAATCCGCAACGGATACCATAGAACCGTCTTTTGCATATGCTATTGATGTAGTTGAAATATCAACTGTAGTTTTTGAGTTGTTTTTTACAATAATAAAGTGTCTTGTGTACCAACCTATTGAATCTGGTAAGGTATATTCTGCTAAAATCTCAACTTTTTCCTTTAAATTTTCTTGCGGTTCTGGGGTTTGTGTTGGTTCTGGGGTTTGTGTTGGTTCTGGGATTTGTGTTGGTTCTGGGATTTGTGTTGGTTCTGGGGTTGGGGTTTTATCACTGTTTGGTTTTCCTTTAACCTCCAATCTGCAACTAAATGTTTTTCCTAAAATTTTAGCCTTAATTGTGGCAACACCTATTTTCTTGGCTTTCACCTTTCCCTTCTGTGTGACTGTAGCAACTTTTTTGTTTGTCGAACTCCATTTTACTTTCTTTTTTGTTCCAGTGACCTTAAGTGTTGTGCTTTGCCCTACATATAGTGCCTTTTTTGTCGCACTAATCTTTACCGCCGCCTCAGCTTGAATCGGAACGGATGTTGCCACCAGTAGCGCAATAATCATAATTGACAGTAATTTTTTAATGTTCTTCATTTCTTTTTTTTCCTCCCCAAAAAAATATTTTTATTAAATCGCCTAAGCGGTTTAATCATTAATCTTTACATTCTAATTACTACTAAAATTGTAGTTATAATGGTTAGATAATATTACAATCGTTATTTTAATTGTTTTAGCTTTGAACAAATATAGTTTTGAAATTCTATATCAGATAGTTCTTCGCAAATCAAATCAAGTGCCTTAATCTGTGGCATAAACTCTATTGCAAATATATTGGCTTCATATTCGCTTTTGGAATGAGCACAATATTCATCAAGCATATTTATTTCATCAAAACGATGCAATATAATGTGGCCTAACTCATGTGCCGCTATTATTTTTACGGAATAATCATCATATTTGTTATTAATATATACCCAATGTTTCCTGTTTTGGTTTATATTTGTGAATCCTTTCAAGTCCCCTTCTAAATTTATAAAGGAATAAGGAATTTCCATTTCCTCAAGCACTAAAAGTGGATTTCTTGTTCCGAAATATTTAAAGCACCTAGTTGCCACACTTTGAATTTTTGTATACCTTTTTCTACTTATCCTCAAGTTTATCACATCCATTTTCCGAGCATTACTCTATATTGTTGTTTGAATATATAGCATTTGCCATAATACAAGCGTCTTTGTCTGATAAGCCATCTGTTTTCCCACCAAAAGCCGCCAAAAGTTTTAATGATTTTAAATATTCTCTTGCTTTTTTAGGGTCAGTAAAATGTGGAGTAAAAATTTCCGAAATTTCCATATCTGTTTTCTTTCCAATTTCAGCAGAATCAATCTTATATCTAGGTATTTCTGTCAACTCCATAACCCTCTTTGTGGCTTCATTCTTTCCTATCTCATTGAGCATTTCATAATACTTCATGATTTTTGGAATTTTTTGCGATTGGAGTTCCATTTCATCAGACTTTCCAACAACCCATGCTGGGTTTACATTTAACGCTATTGCTATTGCTTCAACAACTGGAAGTTTTATAGTTGCAATTTTCCCCGCTTCATAACGCTGTATGGTGGATTTTGCAACTCCTACCTTTTTGGCAATGTCGTCCAAAGTAACGCCTCTTAAGTTACGAGCATATTTAATTCTATTTCCTATTTCTTCGTTTGGCATTTTTAACCACCTCTCTATGAATGACATTATATTACATATTATTGCATAATGCAATAGAGAAAATAAAAATTGTTAAAAAAAGTTGCACAGGGCTATTGACATTCGTGTTGCACAGTGCTACTATAAGTTCAGCCGAAAGGAGGAATCAAATTGATTAACACAAACAAAATCAAGGGTAGAATGGCAGAATTGCAGAATTGCAGATAACCCAGAAAGATGTTGCTAATTCATTGGGACTTGCACAGCGCAAAATTGAAACAATAGGAGGTAAGATGAACGATTTAGTAAAAACAACAATTACCACTTTGGAAGTGGCAGAAATGATGGAAGTAGAGCATTCAAAACTTACGAGAAAGTTTGAAAGAAGCAAGGACAGGAAAGGATATATTGAAATTTTAGGAGAAGCCCATTTGGGCGTCACCGATTATTTTATAAAATCTTCATACAAAACAGCACAGAATAAAGAAATGCCTTGCTATGAGGTTACAAAACTTGGCTGCGATTTCCTTGCTAATAAATCTACTGGGAAAAGGGAGTAATATTTACCGCCAGATATGTGAAACGGTTCTATGAAATGGAGAATACATTTCAAGAAAAAGTTTATGAGACAAAGGCAACCTCTCTTGGCGAGGTCGCTTCTTTCACAAAAGAAATGGACAGGCGGTTGGAAAAACAGGGGTCAGAGCCTTGGAAGATATGCGAAGCCTTCAAAATGGTTTCTGAACAATTTGGTATTAGGCTTCCATCTGATGTTGATAAGACTAATAAGCGAAAATAAATAAACCTACCTTGTACTTGGCAGGTCGAGGTAGGTTTATTCCATAAACTAAACTCGGGAGGCTAACCACTTTGTGGGCGGTTGCTCCTTTTATATGATTAATATAGCACAGGCATTTTATTTTTGCAAGCCGCAAAAGAAATGCCTGTAAATAACTTAGGAGCAATAGTAACGAGCCATATGGCTCTTTTTTAGTGCGAAAAGCACGGAGAGGAAGGGAAAACATGAAAGCATTTACAGACACTTACAACTTTGTAGCTGGGATGGTTGTAACCATTATGACAGCAGTATTTGGGGTATATTGGTATATTTTTGCCGCTTATATGTTTTTTAACATAGCTTCCTCGTTTGGAATACCGCTGTACAAACCGTATATGTTAGTTGTTTATGAAGAAGGTTCGCCTACAACAATTGCTAATTCAATTCAAATTATAACAGGAATAGGATTCTATGGGCACAAATGGGGTTTTCAAGAATCTCATGGATTGAGAGTTATAAAAAGAAGAACCTTAATAAATGGAATTTGGAAAGGATGGGAAGAGATTTAATTAAAAAATTTCTCTAATAAATATACAGCAAAGATAATTATATAAAATAATTTGTCATGAAATTTGTCATAAAAAATGCGAAACCCTATAAAATAAGGCTTCGCAAGACTGCCGGTGGTGGGACTCGAACCCACACACCCTTGCGGATAACAGATTTTGAGTCTGTCTCGTCTGCCAATTCCGACACACCGGCTTTGCTGTATGTTCATTACACAACAATAACTATATTAGCATTGATGGGGAGGTTTGTCAAGAGGATTTTTGCATTTTGCGCAGATGTATAGTATAATTAGGTTACTATTCACACTGAAAGATAAGAGATATAGAAAAGGAGAGTCCATGAAATTTTTACACTTATCAGATCTTCATTTTGGAAAGCAGTTACATGGATATGATTTGGCAGAAGAACAGAGAAAATGTATGGGGGAGATTTTTGAGGCAGTCAGGAAAGAGCTTCCGGATGCCATAGTAATTGCGGGGGATGTTTATGATCGTTCTTTGCCATCAGGAGAGGCTATGGCATTATTGGAGGAGCTGCTTTTGGGGATTGATGGGATAGCGGCTTTAGAAAAGCCAGTGGAGATTATGATTATTGCGGGAAATCACGATTCGGCACAGAGGCTTCGGTATGGAAGTTCTTTTTTAGAAAGACATCATATCCATATTGCGGTCTTTCCACCACAAGAAGAGGGGGAACGGCTGCAAAGGATAGAACTTATGGACAGGTATGGGGCGGTTTATTTCTACCTGCTTCCTTTTGTAAAACCAGGATTGCTTCGCAAAAGGATGCCAGGGGGAGAGTGTGCAACAACAGAAGATGCCATTCGATATCTTTTGGATCAGGAAGAGATAGATTTGTCTCAGAGGAATGTACTGGTGTCCCATCAGTTTTTTGTAAATGGAGGAGACTGTCCTGTGCAATGTGATTCTGAATCACCACGTCTGTCTGTGGGGGGATTGGATGAAGTCAGCACGACGATTGTAGAACGGTTTGATTATGTGGCGCTGGGACATATTCACAGTCCGCAGTCTCTTGGAAAAGAGAAAATCCGTTACTGTGGAACAATGTATCCATATTCTCTTAGTGAAGAGGGACAGAAGAAGTCTATCACTGTAGTAGAAATGGGCGAAAAGGGAACGATAAAATTACGTTTTCTTCCCTTTTTGCCAGAACACACAGTTCGCAGTATACGGGGAACATTAAAGGAGATTATAGAGAATGCACAGAAAAATGGCGATGTGGTTTGTCACGACTATGTTAAGATTATATTGACAGATGAAGAAACAGTGGATTCCCCCAAAGATTATCTGGAACATTATTATGACCATATTTTAGAGATTACAATAGATAATAGCCAAACAAGACAGATTCTGGAAGAAAATATGTCAGGCGTTCAGGAACTGACGCCTTTTGAGGCATTTGAAGGTTTTTTTGGCGAGGTAATGGGACGGTCGATGAATGAAAGAGAAGAGAAGACATTTCAGGATGTTTTAAAGGAGATTGTCGATGATTAATTGTTGATGATTTTGAACAGTTGGAGGGCTGGAAATGAAACCAAAGAAATTAGTGATGTCAGCATTTGGTTCATATGCTGGGGTAGAAACAATTGATTTTGAGAAAACAGATCATGGGCTTTTCCTGATTGCAGGGGATACTGGAGCTGGAAAATCTACTATTTTTGATGCGATTATGTTTGCGCTTTATGGTAAAATGAGTGGAAAGGAACGCCAAAGTAACATGATGCGCAGTGAGTTTGCAGATGGAGCTGTGGAGACATATGTAGAATATACCTTTTCTTATGGGACAGCGCTGCGGCCAGAGATTTATTGTATTAAACGTTATCCAACGTATGAGCGGCGTTCTAAGCGGAGGAATAAAGATGGTGAGTACAGTATGACAAAGCAGGCCGGAAAAGTAAGCCTGATTTTGCCAGATGGAAAAGAATATCCAGAAAAGGCAGCAGAAACGGATAAAAAGATTCAGGAAATTGTCGGGTTAAATGCAGAGCAGTTTAGTAAAATTGCAATGATTGCACAAGGTGAATTTCAGGAATTGATTATGAATAAAACAGGCAAGCGAAAAGAGATTTTCCAGCAGATTTTTTCAACAGAAATTTACGAAAAAATAGAGAAAAAAATCAGGGAAAAGGCAAAGGAATGCGGCGCTGCGGTAGAGGAAAATACGACAAAACTTAAAGAAACGGCTAATGGTACTGTATTTTTGGAAGAGGAAGAAAAAGAGCGCTGGCAGGAGGTAAGTGTTTTTTTAGAAACAGAGCCGCAGCGGGTTTTAGGCTTTTTGGAGGACATAACGGGGCGCAGGAAAAAAGAAGAAGGAGCGCTTAAAAAAGAGGTCGGTAAATTGCAGGAAGAGCTTATAAAAAAGGAAAGTGCGTATCAGGAAGCGTTTCGGCTGAACCAGTTATTAAAAGAATACGAAGAGGCGCAGGATATCAAAAGGAATTTAGAGGCGAGGAAGGAGGAAATGGATCAGAAGGCGCAGAATTTACAGAGAGCGGAAGCCGCCAGCGTGGTATATCAGGAAGAAGAACATCTGATTCGGTTCCGAAAAGAGAAAGAGCGGGCTGTTCAAAAAGAGGAAGAGTATCAAAAGAGTGAGAAAGTGCTTTTAAAAAAGAAGCAGGAAACAGCGCAAAGGCAGAAAATATGGAAAGAAGAATACGAAAAGAGACAGCCAAAGCTTTTGCAGGAACAAAGTAAAATGTCAGAGGAGATGCAAACATTTCAAAAGCTGCTTTCTTGCAGGAAGGAAAAGGAAGCGGCAGAACAAATATATGGAAAGCTCCAAAAAGAAATCGAGAAACAGAAAGAAAAAAGAGAGAGCCAGCTTCGGGAACAGAGGGAAAAAGAAGAGTGGCTCACAGCTCACAAGGAAACAGAGGTTTTGCTGGAACAGGCGAATTACAGGAGAGAACGCTGTGAGGAGCGGGAAAAAGGGCTTGAAAAATATACAAAACAGTATCATGGCTGGAAAAAGGAGAAAGACAGGCTTAGAGAGTGGGAGGAAAAGACAGCAGAGGCTGTCAGAGAATGGGAAGCGCACAGACATCACTATGAAGAATTAAACCATGCTTATATTATGGCACAGTCTGCTTTTTTGGCGATGAAGTTAAAGGACAAAGAGCCGTGTCCTGTCTGCGGTTCCAGAGAGCATCCTGTTCCGGCTAAAAAGGCGCCAGATACCGTTACAAAGGAAATGCTTGGCATAGCAAAGGATGAGGAAGAACAGTGCCAGAAAGAGCGGGAGAAATGTCTTGCAAAAATGGAAAATGCAAAAGCAAAAGAGTCTGCGTTAAAAGAGGGATTGTTAGAAGAAAGCAGTATTTTGTATGGAAAAGATTTGTCTTTGACAAAAAAAGAAGAACAGAGTACAACAGCATTTTTGGAGGAAAAGGCAGAAAAACTCTTAAAGGAAGCCAAAAGGGAAAACAAGCAAAGAGGCAAGAAGATACAGGAAGAAATAGGACAGCTTACTGCTTTACAGGAAGAAAAGAAAAAGAAACAAAAAGAGTTGGAGCGTATGGGTTCTTTGCTGGAACAAGATGGGCTTTTGTTGCAGGAAAAGGAAGAGCGTTTAAAGGAACAGGAATTGTCGAAAAAGGGAATGGAAGAGAAAGAGCGTTTGTTACAGGAAAAAGTACAGATTGTTTCTTTAGAGGATGGAGAGAAATTACTTGCAAAGTTGCAAAAGGAACTTCAAAAGCTACAAAGAGAGGGAAAGGCGTTAGAAGAAGAGGTTTCACAGTCAAAGAAGGAGTATGATACTCTCCTGGGAAATCGGGAAGAAAACAAAGGAAGGATTCAGGAATTATTGGTCAGTGTCAAAGGGCAGGAACAGGTTTACCAGGCGGCTCTGAAAGAAAATGGCTTTTTGGATGAAGAAGAGTATCATAGTGCAGTTCTTTCGGCAAAGGAACAGAAAGAGCATAGAAAGGAACTGGAAAAATATCGGGATCAGGTTAAAGAATGTGATACAAAGCTGGAAGTTTTAAAGAATCAGACAGAAGGAAAAAAGGAAGCAAATTTGGAAGAATTGTCAGAGCAGAAAGAAAAGGTAAAAGAACAGCATGAGCAGAAAAAAGATGTGCTGGCTGATATTTCACATTATTTAAAGACAAACCAACAGAGTGTAAAGCGGATGAAAGAGCTTTTAAAAGAAAGAGAAATCTGCCTGGAGAATAAGAAAGTAATGGATTCTTTAAATCGTGTTGCCAATGGAAAAATACATTTTCAGACTTACATTTTACGCCAGTATTTTCAGAAAATTGTTGCGGCTGCTAATATAAGGCTTGCCAGAATGACAGTCAGTCCTTTCTTTTTGCGGTGCAGGGAGTGGGGGAATACCGGTTCAGGAGAAGCGGGACTTGACTTGGATGTATACAATCCGGTGACAGGAAAGAGCAGGGATGCTCACACGCTTTCCGGTGGCGAAACATTTCTGGCCTCTCTTTCTATGGCGCTTGGAATGGCAGATGTTGTCCAGAATACAGTAGGAAAGACGCATCTTGATACGATGTTTATTGATGAAGGTTTTGGCTCATTAAGTGAGGAAGTCAGGGATATGGCTGTGAAGGTGCTGTTAGAGCTAGCAGGAGAACAACGGCTGGTTGGGGTGATTTCGCATGTATCAGAGTTGAAAGAACAGATACCGGATAAGCTGCTGGTTACAAAAGGAAATAATGGAAGCAGAGCAGTGTGGGTACAGGATTAGGGAATTGACAGGTGATTTTTCGCAGAAATATGAGGGATTGGAAATGGTAACCGGAAGAGGGGGAAAGTGGTTTTATGAATTGCAGAGAAACGCAAAAGTTGTTTATTCCATTTATTGATGACCAGTTAGAATTAAAGGAACTGGAGGGATTTTTGCATCATATGGAGGAGTGTAAGGAATGCAGGGAAGAATATGAGGTTTACTATACATTGATTACAGGCATGCGTTATTTGGAAGAAGATTCCGGAAAAGGCAGTAATTGGGTTACGCCGGCAGAGAAATTGCAGTCTGCACAGGATTATTTATTTAGAAGGTATGTGCATCGATGGGAAAAAATTGCTGTTTTGCTGATTATCTGCATAGGAATTATATTTTTGCTTTGACAGGCTGTCAGCTTTATGATTATTTGTGCCATTAGGAACTGCTGAACAATTAGTGGTAAACATTTTTTAATGGCAGAATGGAGATTAGTGAATATGAGTAAAAAAATTGTTTTAATTGATGGACACAGTATTTTAAACCGGGCTTTTTATGGGGTACCGGATTTAAGCAATTCAGAGGGGCTTCATACAAATGCGGTATATGGTTTTCTGAATATTATGTTAAAAATATTAGAGGAGGAAAAACCAGAGTATCTTGCGGTTGCCTTTGATGTGAATGAACCGACTTTTCGGCATAAAATGTATAAGGAATATAAAGGGACAAGAAAGCCGATGCCAGAGGAACTTAGAGAACAGGTGCCTGTAATCCAGGAGGTGTTAAAAGCAATGGGGGTGCCTGTGATTAGGCAGGGCGGCTATGAGGCAGATGATATTCTGGGAACTCTTGCGAAAAAGGCGCAGTCAGAAGGAATGGAAGTTTCACTGGTATCAGGAGACCGTGATTTGTTACAGCTTGCTTCTGATAAAATTTTAATCCGTATTCCAAAGACGAAGCGGGGCGGTACGGAAATTGAAAATTATCATACAGAAGACGTTGTGGAAAAGTATGGAATTACGCCGGAACAGGTCATTGACATGAAAGGATTGATGGGAGATACCGCAGATAATATTCCGGGTGTGCCAGGAATTGGAGAAAAAACGGCTGGAAAAATCCTGGCGGCATTTCCAACGATAGAGGAAGCTTATGAAAGAATTGAAGAAGTAGAACCAAAGCGTGCAAGGGAACTTTTGCGTGCCAATAAGGAACTTGCTATTTTAAGTAAAGAACTGGCAACGATTAAGACAGATTGTGAAGTGGAGTTTTCTTTTGAGGCGGCAGAATATGAAAATTTATTTACCAAAGAAGCCTTTGAGTGGATTAAGAAGCTGGAGCTAAAATCCCTGGAAAAACGTTTTGATGAAGAAGTACGTTCTGGGGCAGCAAAAGAAGAGGTTTCTTTTGAACGCCTGATAACGGAAAAAGAGGTAAATTCTTTTATTGAAGGATTATTTGCAGCCAAACCAACCGTTGTTTCGGTTGGCTTTTTGGGAGATGAATGGAGCAATGCCGGGGCAGTTCAGAAAAAGACAAAAAAGAAAGAAGCCAGACAGATGAATCTGGTTTTTGATGAAGAGGATTTCTCTCTTTCGGTTGGGGAAGAGGAAAAAGAAAAAGAGGCAGAATATCCATTTTTGGGATTAAGTATTTCTTATCGGAATCGGGAAAATGTGACAGGCTGTATGTTCTGTTCCGAAGAATTGAAAGCTGTTTTTTTGCTGGAACAGTTTAAAAAAGTGGAAGAAAAGACAGAATGTATTGTGCTTTCAGACTGGAAGAACTGTATGCATTTAACAACTCCTGTAGAACGGCTTTCGGTTGGAAAAACAGCGCCTTCCCAGAAAGCATTTCCTGATGATACTTTTGAGGAGGTAGAAACACTTTTTCACAAAGTATTTGATGTTTCCATAGGAGCCTATCTTTTAAATCCGCTGCAGGATTCTTACCATGTAGATGATATTGCACACAGTTTTTTCAGCCAGACCATACTTTCCTATGAAGATTGTTTTGGGAAAAAGAGACTGGATGAACTTTGGCACGAAACGGAATATCAGGAGTTTGTAAAAGGGACAACAAAGAAGGGAGAGCAGGTAGAGAAACTGGTGCAGTATTTAGGGAATCTTTCTTATATTCCCCTGCTTTCTTATGAGGAAGTGAAAAAGGGATTAGAGGAAAAGAAAATGGATTCTCTGATGAAAGAAATAGAGATGCCGACAGCATATTATCTGTATCAGATGGAACGGGAAGGTGTTCATGCAGATAAAGATGCCCTTGTTTCGATGTCAAAGCTGTTGGAAGAAAAGATGCTCGCACTCGAAAGCGACATTTATGATATTGCAGGGGAAGAGTTTAACATTAACTCGCCAAAACAGCTTGGAGTAATTTTGTTTGAAAAGATGAAACTTCCTTTTGGGAAAAAAACAAAGACTGGCTACTCGACTTCGGCAGATATTCTTGAAAAGTTGAAAAACGAAGACCCGATTGTGGCAAAGGTTCTGGATTACCGTCAGGTCAGTAAATTAAAGTCTACTTATGCGGACGGGCTTCCTGTATTTATTGAGGAAGATGAAAGAATTCATGGTAAGTTTAACCAGACAATTACGGCAACCGGAAGAATCAGCAGTACAGATCCAAATTTACAGAATATTCCAATCCGTATGGAACTTGGCAGGGAAATCCGTAAAGTCTTTCAGCCAAAAGAGGGCTGTGTTTTTCTGGATGCGGATTATTCCCAGATAGAGCTTCGTGTGTTAGCACATATGTCGAAAGATCAGGATTTGATTGATGCCTATCTGAAACATCAGGATATTCACCGGAGTACAGCTTCCAAAGTGTTCCATACACCATATGAGGAGGTGACAGAGCTTCAAAGAAGAAATGCAAAGGCAGTTAATTTTGGCATTGTTTATGGAATTAGTTCATTTGGCCTGAGCCAGGATCTAAATATTCCCAAAAAGGAAGCACAGGCATATATTGACCAGTATTTTGCAACATATCCTGCAGTAAAGGAGTTTATTGATGGTTTGGTTTCGCGGGCAAAAAAGCATGGTTATTCGGAAACAATGTTTGGAAGACGGCGTCCAATGCCGGAAATCGCATCTTCGAATTTTGCGCAGCGTTCCTTTGGAGAGCGTGTGGCGATGAATGCGCCGATTCAGGGAACAGCGGCTGATATTATCAAGGCAGCAATGATTCGTGTTGCAGGACGCCTTAAGAAAGAAAATCTGCAATCGAAAATAGTGCTGCAGGTGCATGATGAACTGTTAGTGGAAGCTTTGGAGGAAGAAAAAGAGCAGGTAAAACAGATTTTACTGGAAGAAATGCCTAAAGCAGTTACGTTGTCTGTCCCGTTAGAGGTGGAAGTAATGGAAGGAATGGATTGGAAGCAGGCACATTAGAGTCAGAAAATATATCCGATTCAACAAAAAAAGTGAAATGCCATGTTGGGCGTGATGTTGATTTATATATTGAAATGGAAAAAGAAGAAAAACCTTTTACAGAAGGATTTCAGTTTGTATATGACCTTTGGACAAATTATACTGTAGATAAACGGATGTACCATGAAATTCAGAGAAAGGGGGTATTGGTATATGAGCGAAAATAATGATACTCTTTTGACAAGGGTAAGACATCAGAAAGCACTTCCTGAGATTGATAAATACTTGTCAGAATGTGAAAAAGAGTTTGGAAATTGTGGCGATTAAAAGGGAGAGAAGGGATATGTATGTAATAGGCCTAACTGGTGGTGTGGGAAGTGGCAAGACAGAAGCAGCAAAGATGTTAGCCAAAATTGCAGGGGCAGAGATTTTGATTGCAGATGAATTGGGGCATCAGGTGATGAAAAAAGGAGAGGCAGGATATCGGAAAATTGCAGAATGTTTTGGAACGGATATTTTAGATGAACATGGGGAAATAGCCAGAGATAAACTTTCTGCTCTTGTGTTTTCCGAAGAAGCAGCTTTAGCAAAATTAAATGATATTATTCATCCGGCAGTGAAGTCTTATCTGGACAATTATATTGAGGAACGCAGAGAAAAAGCGGGATATTTGATTCTTGAAACAGCGCTGATGTTTGAAACTGGTTGTGATTTGCTGTGTGATGAGATATGGTATATTTATGTGCCATCGCCGCTTCGAAAGGAACGCCTGGCATCTGGGCGTGGTTACTCAGAGCAGAAAAGTAATGGGATTATGGAAAAACAGCTTTCAGAAGAAGCGTTTTTAAAACGATGCCATTGTGTCGTGAAAAATGATGGCAGTCTTTGGGAACTGGAAGGTAAGTTAAGAGAACAATTCGCTTTGGTCAGGAGGGATTGTTATTAATCATAATTTGGCAAAAATCAAATAAACTTCATATATAAATATATGGTAAAATATTGTCTGACTGGCAGGAAAAATTAAAAAAAGAAAGAGAGGCAAGACATATGAATAAGAGAGTATTATCAATTGCGTTAGCGATAGCGCTGCTTTTACAGATGATGCCATTTCCAATGAAAGGAAAGACTTCCGGCTTTTTCCGTGTTAGTAAAGCTGCAGGGACTTCTCATGTCACAACTGCAAAAAGTCAGGATGTTAAATTTTCCTTTGTTACAAAAGAGGCAAATCCAATGGAATCTGCGGATATGTTCTGTGAGCTTTTTGTGGATAAAGACAATTTGTTATCTGGAACAGTAGAAACTTATGTAGTATGGAGCAGTGAAGCGGCAAGTGATGTAAGTGTTATCACAACGGTGAAAGATGAAAAAGGAAATGTGATAGCAGAGCAGCTGGAAAAGAAAATACTTAAAGTTGGAATGCAGAAAGTTAATGTTGTGTTTGACAAAGTAAAGGCGGCACTGGATGGGCTTTCAGGTGAGTTTAAGGCAGTATGCGAAATGAGAATAGTTGATTTGGAAGGAAATGAAATACGCATTTCACAGCCTGGAATTACGGTGGCATGGGAGGGACAGCCAACACCAACATCTCTTCCGACAGTGGCACCAACACCGATTTCAACACCAGATGCCACAGAAACACCAGCTCCAACACCAGAGGTGACAGAAACACCAGCTCCAACACCAGAGGCGACAGAAACACCGGCTCCAACGCCAGAGGTGACAGAAACGCCAGTTCCAATACCAGAAGTGACAGAAACACCAGTTCCAACACCAGAGGTGACAGAAACACCAATCCCAACACCAGATATACCAGTGTTGCCTGTACGGACGGAAACGCCAAAACCATCCCCAACAAAAACGCCCGCTGCAGAGCAGAGTTCTCTTCCAAATACGGGTAAGGTGCTGACGTCAGGTTCTTTAAAGTATATCGTTACAAAATCCTCCAAACAAAATGGAACGGTTTCTGTGTATGATACAAAAAAAGATAATCTGAAAAAGATTGTGATTCCAAATACGGTGAAAGTAAATGGTTATTCTTTTAAGGTAACAAAAATCCGTAAAAATGCTTTTGCCAATAGGAACAAATTGACAGAAGTTGAGATTGGAAAAAATGTTGAAATCATTGGCAGGAATGCTTTTAAGAATTGTAAGAATCTGGAGTTTGTTATAATTGGGAAGAATGTGACTAAAATTAAGGCTCAGGCTTTTGCGGGTTGTACAAAGCTGATTCGTATGCTCGTAAAATCGGATAAAATTAATTCAGTGGGGGCAAATGCTTTTAAAGGGGTCACTTCAAAGGCAATTGTAAAGACATCGGCAAGTAAGTGGAGAAAGTACATCGGAATGTTTATGGATACAGGAAAGATGTCGCAGAATGCATTATTTGTTATCAATCCTGTAATGTTAAAATATAAAAACAGGGAGTATTAATACAGGGAGCTGTGATAATATTTTAACAGTGGAATATTAAGGTATCCTTCCAGTAGTGCGCTGCAAAGAAGCAGAATTACACAAAGAAGCAGGGGAGGCAGCTTGGAAAAAAGAAGCTGTCTCCTTTTTGAATGAAAGAAAAAGGTTTGGGCTGATTCTTTTTCTTCAGAAAAAAACCAGGAAGAGTGCAGAGCTTCTAAATGCCTCATCGCAAATAAAAATGCGGGAGCAAGAAAGAGAACCTGGGGAAGCAGGAAGCAAAAATAGCCAATGATGCCGCCAGGCCCATATAAAAGCACACAAAAGCTGCATAAAAGGCCATGGGAAAAGCCGGTATAAAGGGTAAAACCTGTATAATAAAGCCGCCATACATTTGTCAGAGAAAAGAAAATCAGAAGAAGGAAAAACTTTATATTTTCTTTACAGCTATAAAGAAAAACATCATTCCGGCTGATTGCAAGGGAGGAAATGTTTTTGAGTGTATTTTGAAATAGAGCCAGTGCCGGCGCATATAAACTGTCCTCTAATAGATTGGCGGCAAGGCAGCCGGTAAGAAATCCAACAAAAAATAAGATAATCGTAAGCTTTGAAAAACTGCTCAGAAAGGAGCGTTTTTTTTGATTGGAAACGGCAGATTGTGGCGTTTTAAAAGGCATGTTTTTTCCTCCAGTGTGAAAGTCTGATAATACAGTTCTGTATTAAAGATATGGGGAGGGAAGGAAAATTATGCCAATAACGGTTTCTATTTGCGGATGGTTTTTTGCATGATGTTTAGAATAGCCATGAATAGTAAATAAGAACGATATAATGTCGGAATATGATAGGTGGTTTTCATTGACGGAAGGGGCAAAGTAGCCTAGTGTTAATAATAGTAATACAACACAAAGAGGTGGGAATGTGAAGAAATTATTATTGACAGAAGGGCTGCTTGCCTGTTTTTTTCTTGTGCTGCTTTTTGTTTTTTTTGGAAAATATATGGTCAGGGAACGTGAAGATAAAGAGACGAATGCGATTGTTACTGTAGAGGAAACAAGGGAAAAGGGAACCATCTGGCTGGATGCAGGAACAGTTTCAGAAACTTTTTCTCCGTTACAATATCAGCTGCAGGGGGAGAAAAATATACTGACAATGTGTTTTATGAATCTACTTACAAGGGACGGCAAAGGGGCGGTTGCGAACAAAGAGGTTACGCAGAAGTGGGAAGAAAAAGATACAGAGGCTGCGCATATTTCTGTATCTTATGATGAAAAGAAAAAGATTTCGACAATTACAATCCAAACGAATCCTGACTTAAAAACAGCATCGGGAAAGACAGTGAACGCTGATGATTTGCTTTTTAATTTTTACCTGCGCTGTGATATGGCAGGTGTGGAAAATGAGCCGTTTGGGGGTGTCCGCATTGTTGGGCAGGAAGAATATCTTTATGGGAGCAAAGACCTGGAAAAAAGAAAAAAAGAAATCCAGGACAGCTTAAAGAAACCTTCCAAAGAGCTTCAGAAGCAATTGCAGGAAGAGATTGTAAGAAAAGAGCTGACCGAAGAATTGGAATGGGTAAAAAGTTTATTTCGGGATGATACTTATAAAGACATTACAGATCCTTACAAAGCGCCAAAGGATTTGTTTGCCTATTATTATGCATATCAGACAAAATATTCTGCGAAAGGAAAGACAGAGAAAGAGGTTTTTGATGATATTGTAAAGCAATATAGCTGGCATTATGACTGGGTTGCCAAGGTGACAAATGAGAACTATACAAAAAGGGTGCAGGAGTTAGCCCGTTCTGTTTTTTTAAAGCAGAAGGGGAAGGATCTGGTAAAGCAGATCGAAGGGATTCAGAAAAAGGACGAGAGAACCATTGTAATACAGGCAGAGGGAAAAGAAGATTGTATTGCGAAACTGTGTGATTTTTGGATTCTTCCATTGGAAGAATATGGAAGCAGAGAGGTTTTTGATGGGAAAGAAAGCTTTGGATTTCAGAAAGGTGAAACAGATGGAATTTTGGAGCAGTCGTCAAAGCAGTATTGTGGGACAGGAGCATTTTACACAGAAAAAATTAATACAGAACAAATTGTTTTAGAAAGAAATAAAAATTATGCCGGAGGGGAAGCAGAACTTAAAAAAGTTGTGGTATTCCGGAAAAACTATGAGAAAGAACAGGATATTGTTGAAGACTTGCTTTGTCGGAATATGGATATTGTAATCACAGAGGATACTGCAGAACTTGGTCAGTTAATACAAAGCCGTGCAACGCATGCGTCATATCAGATCCGGAAAAAAGAGATTGAAACAAAGCAGGCAGAAAACTGCCTGCTTTACCGGACAAGTTATGTGAATGCGCCAAGTATTCCTCAAAATCTGACGGAATATCAGTCTATTTTTGAGGTGATTCATCAGTTAAAAGTAAATGATTAGAAAATAACCAGAAAAATATGCTTTTAACGGTTTCCGTACATTTTCTGATAATAGTCAGCATATTCGCCGGAGATGATGTTTTCCCACCAGGTACGGTTTTCTAAATACCAACGGACTGTTTTTTTGATTCCTTCGCTGAAAGTGGTAGCTGGAAGCCAGCCAAGTTCTTTGTGAATCTTTGCAGGGTCGATTGCATAGCGGCGGTCATGGCCAGGTCGGTCAGTTACATAAGAAATTAAGGATTCTGGTTTATCAAGTTCAGAAAGTACTGTTTTTACAACTTCCAGATTCGTCCGCTCATTGTGGCCGCCGATATTGTAAACTTCACCTTCTGTGCCTTTGCGGATAATTAAATCAATGGCAATGCAGTGGTCTTCCACGTAGAGCCAGTCACGCACATTTTCTCCTTTTCCATAAACCGGAAGCAGTTTATCATTGAGAGCGTTTGCGATAATCAGCGGAATAAATTTCTCAGGAAAATGATATGGCCCATAGTTATTCGAGCATCTGGAAATAGTACATGGCATCTGATAGGTTCTTGCATATGCCTGAACCAGTAAATCAGCAGAAGCCTTGGAAGCAGAGTAAGGGCTTGAGGTGTGGATTGGCGTTTCTTCCGTAAAGAACAGATCTGGCCTGTCAAGCGGCAGATCACCATAAACCTCATCTGTAGAAACCTGATGATAGCGTTTGATGCCATATTTGCGGCAGGCATCCAGCATAACGCCTGTGCCAATGACATTGGTGCGCAGGAAAACTTCCGGGTCTTTGATGGAACGGTCTACATGGCTTTCTGCTGCAAAATTTACGACAATATCTGGTTTTTCTCCTTCAAAAATCTGATAAATGGCATCACGGTTTGCGATATCTGTCTGAAAAAATTTGAAATTTGGCAGTTCCATAATTGGAGCAAGTGTTTCCATATTACCAGCGTAAGTCAGTTTGTCGATGCACAAAATCGTATCTTCGGGATATTTTTTTGTCATATAATGACAGAAATTTCCGCCAATAAATCCTGCGCCGCCAGTTACTATAATATTCATAAATAATCCTCCGTTTTGTTATATATTTTCTATTTATTATCTGATGGTGGGCATGCTTGTATGCACATTTGACTTTTAATATAAAATCTTTCCTTCTGCTACCTGTTTTAAATGTCTGCCATAAGCAGATTTTCCATACAGGTTGGCAGAGAGTAAAAGGCGCTCTTTGTCAATCCAGCCATTTCTAAAAGCAATTTCTTCCACCGCAGATATTTTAATGCCCTGTCTGTTTTCAATAACACGGACAAATTCTGTGGCATCTGCCAGTGCATCAATTGTGCCAGTATCTAACCAGGCATAACCACGTCCAAGTTTAATAACGTCAAGGCTGCCTTCTTCCAGATACATACGGTTTAAATCTGTGATTTCTAGTTCGCCGCGTGCAGACGGACGTACTTGTTTAGCCTTTTGGACAACCTGGTTATCATAGAAGTAAAGTCCAGTAACACAATAATTGGATTTTGGGTGTTCTGGTTTTTCCTCAATAGATACTGCTTTTCCGGCTTTGTCAAATTCAACGATGCCGAAACGTTCTGGGTCTTCCACATAGTAGCCAAAGATAGTTGCGCCGTTCTGTTTTTGGGAAGCAGCCCTTAAATGGGCAGATAATCCATTTCCATAAAAAATATTGTCCCCCAGAATCATGGCACAGGAGTCTTTGTCAATAAATTCTGCTCCAATTAAAAAGGCTTGCGCCAGTCCGTCCGGTGAAAGCTGCTCCTTGTATTGCAGGTGAATTCCAAAGTTGCTTCCATCTCCCAAAAGCCGTATAAAGTCTGGTAAATCTGATGGGGTAGAGATAATCAGTATATCCCGTATGCCTGCCAACATCAGGGTAGATAGAGGATAGTAAATCATTGGTTTGTCATAGACAGGCAAAAGCTGCTTGGAAGTGACCATTGTCAGTGGATATAGTCTTGTGCCGGAGCCTCCGGCAAGAATAATACCTTTCATATATTTTCTCCATTTCTTTTAGGAACTGTAAATAAATTAAATGAACAGCAACAGTATAACACAGAATAAATTGGCGTGGCAATAGCCGTGAATAGTAACTGGCAATAAATTTGGGCAGTAAACAAAAAGAAAAAATGGTGGTTATTCTGTTTCATAGATGGTAAAATAGGATAAGTGCCAATGAAAGCTGTTGTATGAATTTGTGTAAAAACGGAAAGGAAGAAAATATGAGGGTTTTAGTGACAGGTGGCGCTGGATTTATTGCCAGCCATACAAATGTAGAGCTTTTGAATGCAGGATATGAAGTGGTAGCAGTGGACAATCTGGTAAATTCCAGCAAAGAATCCATTGTGCGGGTGGAAAAGATGACAGGGAAAAAGATTATTTTTTATGAGGAAGATCTATGCAATAAAGAACGCCTGGATTCTATTTTTGCAAAGGAAAAGATTGATGCGGTAATTCATTTTGCCGGATTAAAAGCGGTGGGGGAGTCCTGTGAAAAACCGTTAGAATATTTTAACAACAATTTGTGTGGAACGATTTATCTTTTGGAAGTTATGCGGAAATATAATGTGAAATCATTGGTGTTTAGTTCTTCTGCTACGGTTTATGGCATGCCAAAAACGGTGCCGATTACAGAGGATTTTCCATTGTCTGTTTCTAATCCATATGGGCGCACCAAATTAATCATTGAAGACATGCTTCGGGATATGTATCGTGCTGATTCTGAGTGGGATATTGCCCTGCTGCGGTATTTTAATCCGATTGGAGCACATGAAAGTGGTGAGATTGGAGAAGACCCAAATGGAATTCCAAATAATCTTTTGCCATATGTTTCAAAAGTTGCTGCTGGGGAGTTAGAGTGTGTAAATGTGTTTGGAAATGATTACGATACGCCGGACGGGACGGGAGTGCGTGACTATATCCATGTGACAGATCTTGCAATCGGACATATCAGGGCATTGGAAAAATTGGAAACAAAGCCGGGACTTGTCACTTATAATCTTGGAACTGGAAATGGCTATAGTGTGTTAGAAATTATCCATAACTTTGAAAAGGCGTGTGGAAAGAAAATTCCATATAAGATTACAGAGCGCAGACCTGGTGATATTGCAATCTGTTATGCCGATGCAGCGAAAGCAAAAAAAGAGCTTGGCTGGGAAGCGGTTCGTGATATTGACCAGATGTGTCAGGATGCATGGCGTTGGCAGAGTAAGAACCCAAATGGATACTAATGGTGTATGTCCTGAAGTTGTGGGAATTCCAGAACTTCAGGACAAAGTATTCATTCCATTTCCATTATTCTAAGGTATCTCCTATACGCCATATTTCTTGCATTATTTTCTTGTAAAGATTGCCAGCGTCTGAAACTGGATATAGCGATGGAAAACACCAGCTTTGTGGTAAGCGGAAGCCGCTTTCTGGTAAAGCCGCTTTTTTTCAGGAATATTTCGCTGCAAAAGGGCTGCATATTTTACAAGGAGCTGGCGGTAGCCAATAGCAGCATTTAATGGTGTATAGTGGTGGTAACATTCCGGGCAGACAGTTACCTTTGTATTTTCAGAAGAAAGATGATGTGGCAGATGCAAAGAATTGGCACGCAGCCATATGTCATCATCGCAATGGGCAACTAAGGCGGTATCGAACGATCCAATCCACTCAAAGCAGTCCCGATGAAAAATCAGTTGTGGCAGATAGTGGAATTTGCCGGAATCAATTTCAAGGTCAGTGAGATCTAAAACATCTGCCTGTTGTGCGCTTATATCGGTGTAGAGCATATTGATAGAGCGATCCTTGAGAAAAGCAGATAACACTTCCTCAAGCCGTTTTGGAGGCATGGTATCCTGTGCGGATAAAAATGTGAGATAATCGCCATGATATGTTTCTAACACAGCATTTTTTCCCTTGATAAATTCTCCTTTTTCGGGGATTTCCAGATAAATGATATCAGAAAGAAGCCCATCTTCCCAGCGGATAGCGTCTTTGTATGGGCTGTCTGTATCATTGGAATCTAAAAGGATGATTTCGATATCAGATAATGTTTGATCACGGACAGACTGGATGCATCGTTTTAAAATCATCAGAGGTGTTTCACGTGTTTGGATTGCCACGCTGAAAGTAATAGGATTCCTTTTTTCTGCCATATCAATCCTCCGTTCTTTTGTCCGTTGCTTAGTGGTTCAGCATTAGGAAATTGTTTAGAATAGTAACATTGTATCATTATAACAGGGAAAAGGCAAATAAATCCCCTTGTAAAAATGCAGTATAACGATTACAATGAAAGGAATAAGGAAAGGGAAGATTAATCATTTTAATGGAATTTTATATGTGATTGTGATAAGATGATGACATTTGGTAGTTTGATAAATCAATATTTTATGGGGTATACAATGAAGGTAAAATTAAAATACATAGGCAGCAGTATACTTATTACACTTTCATTTGTTTTTTTGTTGGAGTAATATCTTCAATTGGCATGATCGTGATTGAAGATAGTTTGGAACATGTAGCATTAATTAGCGGTATAGCACAGGCGCTATATTTACTTTTAGTTATATTTATTTTCGCATTAAAAAAAGTTGACATACTGAATACGTATGGATTAAAAGCAGTTCCGCTTAAAGAATATTTATTACCAGTAATAGTAGCATTCTGTTTTTCGGCATTCTCTAATATTGTGCAGGCTGCAGCGCCAATTCCACAGGAATTAACCGGTGGGATGTCAGATGATATGGAAAAAAATATTACTGCCTTTATTTTGTCTATTTTTATAGTTGCGCCAATTGTGGAGGAGTTTGTGTTTCGTGCTCTGATCATGACAAAACTTCGTAAAGAAGTTCCTACAGTTATTTCAATTATCATTAGTGCAATTCTATTTGCATTAATTCATTTTATGGCAGGCGGTATTATTACGGTTGTACATGCCTTTTTCGGTGGTTTGATTTTTGCGTTAGTGTATGTAAAAACCAAGTCATTGTTTCCAGCAATAACAGCGCATATTTTTGGTAATATTGGCGGCTGTGTTCCAACAGTCACAAACCGTTTATCGGTTAC
>CANSYK010000007.1 GCA_947651225.1 uncultured bacterium
GATCTCCGCCATAAACTGGTCCACTTTCTGGTGGAATTTTTCTATTTTACCTTTCGACTGGCACGCACCTGGTTTTGCATGGACAATCCGTATGATATTCACTAATGTCACATCCAGCTCGTCCGGCTCCGCAATTCCCAGGCTCACCGCCATACTGCCCTGTGCATCTGCCTCCACCAACAATACTTTTTTGCCTGCCCTTGCAAGCCCAATCCCCAAATTCACACACGTCGTTGTTTTTCCGACTCCGCCTTTCTGGTTTGCCACTGCGATCACTCTGCACATAGATACTTTCCTCCTGATTCTCTAATCTATTTTTCTGTTCTTTCCACTTCCGCATATACACGGAAATATTTATTAGTCCCTTTATTTGCAAACGGTTCCGATACAGATTTTATATCCATGCCTTCCTGACGCTCCAAAAGCCTCTGGAACCAGTGAAGGTCTTTCTTTGTCCCCTGCATCCTAATCTTAAGCATACAAATCCTCCATATCCACGTAAAAACAGTATTCCGGGTAACGGATCTTCACAGCCTCCCAAAAATATCTGGCATAACCGCAGCAGAATAAATCTTCCACCGTATAGCATTGACATTCTTTCAACTGTTCCTCCGCAACCTCCGTATCATAGACACTTGGTGTGCTATTACAATAGAGATTAAACGCCATCCGTACAATTTTCGCACTGCCGCTGGTCTGCCAGCCTTCATGCAGGCACTCCGTTTTCACGCATCCTGTTTTAAAATCATAAATTCTGTTCACATTTACCCTGGTATCCCGGTCAATCCCAAGGCAGTATACTAATGCCTTATGGTACACATCCTGGTATCTGCATTTTTGTAGATACTCTTTATAAAAATCTTTATGTTCATCGTTCTTGAAAATAATTGTGCGAGTATCTTTGTTTCCTGCACCTTTCGCTGTATTCGCTGCCATAGCTTGTCCTCCTTATCTTATCTACTTGATCTTTTTTATTCTTGGGAGCTACACTCCCAAACCCTTGTGTATTCGTGTTGCCAGTTACCCAAAATGCGGCTAACTGGCAACACGAATTTGCTTTTCATGCCGACATTTATGTGCTATACTTTTCGTAACGTTACTTGTCTTAATTTCAGGTGTAGAAAACCTGCTGAAATGAAAATGGACTAAGCAGAACCCCCTGTTTTTCATGGTTTTTCTAACTTAGTCCAATTATAACAGCATCATACAGATAGGGATCATTTCCCATTACAATCCCCCATTCCATCATTAATGCTGCACTTCCAGTTACGAATGGCGCTGCAATCGAAGTTCCGGTACGGGAACCATACCCTCCATCTGGAATTGCTGTCATAATACCAACGCCTGGTGCAACCAGTGTTGGCATAAAACGTCGATCCGTTGTGTTACCCCTTCCAGAAAAGGATGCAATACTGTCTGTTTCACTGCGATAAGCCCCAACTGTTATCACATTTCTTGCAGCAGCCGGAATTGTAAGTGTTGTTTCCGGATCTGATGTCAGAAAACCGGTAGACAGCCCAACTGCTTCAATCGTCGGAAGCCAGAGATTAACCGTGCCATCCTTTATCGCTTCCGGTGTAAAAATAAGCTTCCAAATCCCACTTTCTACAAAGGTTTCCGTTCCCCTTGGAATCCATTCCACAAAGATTTCCTGAGATGTTGTATAAGGCGTGGGAGTTCCATAAAAAGTCAAAAGCTTATTTCCCCCAAGATTATAGGAAATAGCATTTTCCTCTTCCCGGATGATAGAAACCCTCTGCCCGGAAGGAGATTCTATCTGTATCTGAAAATCATCAACAAACTGTTTCCAGATCTGCAAAGACATACTTCTTTCATTTGGCCCAATGGCAAAAGAAAGAGACGCCTCCCTGTTTTCAAGCTGAACCTGTGCATGATGCCTGGCATCCCCTTCATTTCCAGAAGCCACAACAATAACATTTTTCCAGACACCGTTTAATTCCGTAATATAGTTTTCAAATAAGGACTGCCCGTCATGTGCCCCATTATTATTTCCAAAGCTTAAATTAATCGCTACCGGCATCTGAAGCTCAATCGCTTTTTGCACTACATAATCAAGCCCCTCCATTACCTCTGTCGTTCCGGCAAAATCCTGGTCACTTCTTCCTAAGCGGACTACAATAAGCTGACTTTCCGTTGCAACTCCCCTGTAACGCCTTCCCATAGAACCTGCCCCATTTCCTGCTGCTACCCCTGCAACTGATGTCCCATGGCCGCTCCCTCTGTCATTGACCGGAACCAGCCGTTCCCCCTCCGTCCTGCTTCCTGCCTGCAGTGCTTCGTTAATATCCAACATAGAATACTGCGCCCCAAAACCATACCCTGCAGGAGCCCTTCCTTCTGATTGTGCCTTACTTGCTGACTGATCCCAAAGCCAGGCAATCCTTGTATTCCCCTCTTCATCCCGGAATGTCGGGTGGAAATAATCAATTCCAGAATCAATAACCCCTACCAAAACTCCTTTCCCTGATAAATTTAATTCCCTGTCTCCAGCCGTGTTCTGCACGGCTGGATTTTTCTGAACTGTATTAATACAGGATGCGCTTCTTCCCTGTTCCAAATTAAAATAAAGTCTTTTTGGCTTTTCCACAAACTCTATTTCCGGCATTGCTGCAATTGCTGGAATATATACAGCCTTTGTTGTGATAATGGCATACTGGTTCAGCAATTCTACCACCTTTGTATTTGGAAAAATCCCCTCAAAACGCTTAATATCCCCAATATATTTTACAATAATTTGCCAGCTTTCCTCTTCCTGATTGTAACCATACTGCAAATAAGCACTCTGTAGCATTTCCCCTTCCGGGACCTGAAGTGCAAGATTAAACCCGTTGTCTATCTTCTCACTTTGTTCATTCATTTTCAGTCGCCTCTGCTTCCTTATACTTCTCTATATTTTACGGCAATTTATCCAGAGCGTGTTTGAAAATTACTTTTTGCAAGATGTGCCTCTCACTTTGCAGGGGATTTAAGAACTGTTAAAAAATAACTTTGCATTTTCACAGACCGGGATTTTCATCTGCAAGGCGGAGGAAGAGTTCCTTAATTCAAATCTTCCATAGATACCGGAATCTCTACCTCTCCGATATGGATTGCTTTTACATCCTCCAGGCGAACCAGCGAATCAAATGTATCTGCATACGTATACTGAAACTCCTTTCCGTCTGCTCTTACCGCACTTCCACCATCTCCCATGCCAAGCCGTTTTCCATCCTTTAACTCCAATTCCATCACACAACTATCCAGTAATTTCGCGCCATTTGCAATACTCAAACCGCTGTCCTTCTCTAATGAAAAAATGAAATGATAGCTAATCGGTGAAACACTAATATCCTCAATAGTAAATGGATTGCCATCAAGCTCCACTATCTTTCCTTCCCCTTTTGTCACAAGCGCATCCGATGACTCTGTTTCTGGAAAAGAAAGCTCCATATTCCAATCTCCCTTTACAATATAATCCTTAGAGCCTTTATCAAAATGATATAAATCAGAGAGATGAACTGATATGTTATCCTCTGCCTTTATTTTGCGGTCACCATAAGCAACCATCACATATTGTATGGCAGAATCTTCCGGTGTTTCATCATAAGAATAAAAATTTCCCCAGCCCGGACCCTTCACCTCTACATCTGCAATGTCAAAATCCCATTGTTCCGGCGACAGCGTTTTTCCATCTCCCAATGGCTTCCCATCTTCCCTTTCTACCGAAAATACAATCGCATAAGCATATGGATCAACAATAACCGCATCAGCAGTTACACGAATGCCGTTTGATACTACAGACTCACCCAATGACTTTCCCATCTCTTCTGCCAGCTCCTCATCATTAGCTGTAAAACCAAAAACCTCCGCAAAAACATCAGACACTGGCTTTAACAGGCCGGCGGCACTGGCACCAGCCACTCCTGTTACAAACAGGCAGCCTATCAGACATGCGGCCACTACACCTTTTACTCCAAATCTTCCCGTCCTGTATTTTTTTCCTGACGCAGAGCCATTTACAGTCTCTGTGCTTGTACTACCCATCAATTTTCTTACCATAGTTTCTTTCTCCTCCTTTGAAAAATACTCCCTCTCCATCATTCCTCTATACTCCTCCTGCCATTCATTTCCCATAAGAACTCACCAATCCTTTCTCGTCATTTTCTAACATTTCCCAAAGTTTTCTGCGCCCTCTGCTCAGACTCAAAGACACGGCATTCTGCGTTTTTCCAAGCATTTTTGCAATCTCTTTTGCTGAATACCCTTCAAAATAATACAGATAAATTACAATGCGATATTTTATCGGAAGTGCAAAAACCGCCTCACGCACTTCCCAAAAAGCATCCTCATCCTGCGATATACCATTCCATACCTCCTCTGTTACAACCATCTTTTTGTGGTATGCACTTTTTAAAATATCCTTGCATGCATTAATTGTCGTGCGGATAATCCATGCTTTTTCATGTTCTTCAGACTGAAAAGCAATATTTGTACTTATATATTTCATAAATACATTCTGACAGACATCTTCTGCTTCCTGCCTTGACTTTAAATAGCTTATACTCAGACGCAAAATCATATCAGAATAACGTTCCACCAGACGTCTTGCTTCTTGTTCTTCCATAACAACCTACCTCCTGTTCCTTTTTCGGGCCCCTTCATAAATAAAACGACTGACATCTGAAATTTCTGTCAGTCGTTTTTATTTTCTCTTTCTTTTATACTGCCATTAATATTGCCAATGGCAATCTTAATATTCCCTTCCTCTTTTGACAAAGAATCCTGCTTTCTTTCCTTTACATCTATTCTGCACTGTATTTTTATCAATGCAAGAATACTAATTCGTAGGATATACCAAATACAAAAATCACACAAGAAAAAATGCATTAAAACTACCATTTTTTATACTTATGATAACTCCGAACCCAAAAAATGACTATACATTATGTGTACAGAATGGAGGATTATTATGACAAAATTCAAACAATCAAAATCAAGAAAAACATTTCTGGCATTTGCATTATCAGCGGCAATGATTATATCTTTGCCAGCAGCTTTTGCAACCGCCGATGATAATCTAAGCAATACCAGTCAGGATACAACTAACACCAATGGCACCACAGAAGAGATTCCAACCACATCTAACGAAAATGTTACTCCAACAACGCCAGGATATATCCGAACAGGCCCGTAATCATATTCATCAATGTGCTTTTTCCGGCTCCGCTTGTCACAAGTATTTATAGACAACCCCCTAAAGGGGCTTTCATAAATCAACCGTAAGGGAATGGCTTGTAAAATCAGGAGGTTTATGATAGGATGAGGATACAAAAACGATAGGGAAAGCAGGTGGGAAGATTGGCAGTGACAGAACAGATAGACCAGAAACATCAGGAAGATTTACAGAGGCTCAGAGGTTTTCGCCTGCTTGATGATGATTTCCTCACAAAGTGTTTTGAGGGAGATACAGCAAGCATAGAACTGGTATTGCAGATTGTACTGGAAAAGCTGGATTTAAAGGTGCTAGACGTTCGTACACAGGTATTTGTTGAAAATTTGTTGAATCGTTCAGTAAAGTTGACACTTGAAAAAATTGCGGAATATGCTGGACTTCCTCTTGACGAAGTAAAAAAATTGAAGGCAGAACGGACATTAAAATCCTTTACTGCATAGGTTTTTCCATTATTATAGCTCTTCTTGCAGGCAATTCCCCTATATCTTTGTACATATTCCATTATGCATCTGTATTACCCTATCCGCATAACCTGCTGCGCTTTTATTATGTGTCACCATCAAAATTGTATTTCCTTCTCTGCAAAGATTGCAAAACAACTCCAAAAGTTCCCCTGCGGTATCCTCATCCAAAGCCCCTGTCGGTTCATCTGCCAAAATCACTTTCGGCCGAATCACCAACGCTCTTGCAACGGCGACACGCTGCTTTTCACCACCAGACAGATGGCAGGCTTTTTCATTTAAAATCTCCGAAATCAAAAGTTTTTTCGCAATCTTTTCCAACTCACCGGAAATTTCTGACCCAATCATCTTTCTCATATAAAGCGGCAGCATAATGTTTTCATACGCCGTCAGACTGGGAATCAGTGCGTAAGACTGCAATATATAACCAATCTCCTGGTTACGCATTCTGGCAAGCTGTGTTTTAGAACATTGTCTAATATTTTTCCCATCTAAAAAATATTCCCCAGAATCTATTTTTTCAATGCCTGACAAAAGGTATAGCAATGTTGATTTTCCGCTGCCGGATTTTCCCACAATAGCAATCATTTCCCCCTGCTCAGCAGAAAAACTCACACCATTTAACACATGCTTTCCTTTAAACGATTTCTTTACATTTTTCACTTTAATATAACACATCTGACGTTCCTCATTCACCTTTCTCAATAATTTGAACTGCCATTTTAATCACACTTTGTCACCGTATTGCGGTTCAGAAAACTGTTCAGCAATACGGAGATAAGCATTAAAACAACTGACACCCCTCCCACGAAACAAAGCCGGATATTTTCCAGCCTTATATCAATATGCTCCCTGTGTACCGCTATCCAGTAAATCATATAATAAAAAAATACGGAAACAGAAACCGCCAAAACACTATGAAGAACACAAAGCAAATAATATTTCACAAAATGCATTCCGCAAATCCAGAATATTGCATACATACTCCGACATCTCGTATACTGGATGATAGCCGTTGCTATACACAGATAAATAGCAATCCCTGTCAGCATAGCAATACCAGCAGCCTCAAAAACCTGTTGCCCTTTTCGGTAACCCGTCATTGCCTTTTTCATTTTTTTCATACTGCTGCCCTTCCGCCAACCCGGTATATCATGGTCTGCAAAAACACATGACTGAACCTTGGAAGAACTTTCTGTAAAAGCCTTTTCATTATTGATAAAATACATATTTCCATTTAACGCATAAGCCAGCACATCCACCTCCCCATCCTCTGACACATTCTTGTTAAAGTCCCAAATCGGCTCATAGGCAGGCAGATATCCAACCACCTTATATTTCTCACCATTCAAAGAAACCATATCCCCCATTTTATAACGCTGACGCAGCATCTCGCCATATAAAATCACTTCATTTTCCCCATCTTCAAAAGACAATTCCCTTCCTCTTACATGAAAAAGAAAATGCCTGCCAATAAAAGAATCCACGGCAAAACAAGCATTGCTATTCCTGGTATCATCATTGTTGACAATAGCCATACGCGTATATCCCGCATGCTCTCCCCGTCTACTATCCTTACAATCCCATCCACTGCCTTCTCCCACAGCATTCGGAGTATAAAGCATCAAAGAATCCTCTAAGGTATGGATATAAGAAAGCTCTGTCCCGATGATAATATATTCATCCAGATACATTCCTGTAAAGAAAAAAAGAAACAAAAACAAAACTGCTGTTATAATATAACAGACTATATTTTCTTTTACAAAAAAATACATTATCTTTAACATAAAAGCCTACCACCCTTTCAGCCTGCAATTTTAACAATATTAGTTTTTCTAAGGAACTGAATTTCTTAATAAAAAACGAAAATACCGCCTGATTACTGTGTACATAAAAACCAGCTGCAAGAGCAGCAGTATGGCAAATCCGCTTCCCACACTGCAAACCGTCCATAAAACCTGCGCTGAACAGATATAGAAAATCGTGCTCCCAACAACATACATCAACAAATACCACAAAATAAACATCTTAGAAAACATATAATACAATTCCTGTGCTGTCTGCCCACATAAAATAAGCACGCAAAACTCTTTTGCACAGTTTTTTAACCATTCCCAGATCAACAGATACAAAATAGTCAGCAGCATAACCAGAAAAGACAGGTACAATAATATAACCGTTAACTGCCTTGCCATACCAGACACCTTTCCCGAAAATATCCGATATAGGCTTATCTCTGTATATAAGACACTTAAAAGCATCCCAAAAATTGTCAACAGAAAACAGGAACACTTTGAACATAGTATTTTTTTAACGATTTTATAAATATTATGCATAACTTTTATTCTCTTTCTGTAGCAATTTCTTTGTTATTGCCTTTTTTATACACTAAACTATAATATAATTTGTGAAATTTTTCTACCTTTCGAAGCACACAAATTGCCCCTGTTGCAACAATTACACCAACTGAATTTAAAATAAAATCATCAATGTCACATACTCTATTTGCATAACCTGTCAACAAATCAATACAAAACTGTGCTAGTTCAATCCCAAGCGATATCATACTCCCATAAAGGGCTATCTTCTTCATTGATATCCTGTCTATCAGTAAATAAAGAAAACATGGCATAGGCATTAACATAATTATATTTCCTGCCATCTGATAAATATTACCTTCTGTCAAATATTTACATATTGAACGAAACGGAATCAGCTGAGAATATATTTTCCATGATTGTCTGGCAGATGAACCATAAAATTCAATTAATTCCTTTTTGCCATAAATAAATATCGGTAACATTGTATAATCTATCAAAGCAAGCAAATAAAACACAAATACCGGATAAATCCAGTATCTTCTTCTTTGCCTTTCCCCAAAAATAAAATATTTAACAATATAAATCATCATAGACACTATAAAAAATAACAATAAAAAATCATGATTATCTAAAGCGATAATAGTAACATCCACTATAATTATCCTCCTATATAAAAACTAAAACAACTCTGATACCTCAATGTTACGATATATCAGAGTCATTAAAAATCTGCGCCAAAAAAGCTAATTGAGATAACAAAATCACCACTAACACGTGGCTACTACCAGTTTCACCTTCAACTTCTGTAAATATAGAAATTAGCCAAAACTATAATATGATAGCTATTAAAAATTTTTATTCCCAATACAAATCAAAAACTCCTTCCCATGTATCTACTTCTGTCGGATTATCAAAAAACACGCCATCAATTGTTTCCTTCTCATTCCATTTTACTGAAAATTTATTTGTTGAAGGGCCTTTACCTATTAGTTCGTCGGCAGACCAAATTCCTAAAAAGTTTTTACATGCTGTATAAATATACATATTTACACCAGGTGTCCCATGATAACATGATGTTGGCCATACAAGCCAACAAACCTACAAATTTTTTAACTATATATTTTTTCATTTTATGCCTCACTTTCAACATGTTGAATTCTCCGGTTTCTTATATAATTTATCCCCCAAAAAACATTTTAGCTGAACTGTGTCATATGCCTTTTGAAAATATATTTTAGTAATTCTGTCTAATGCTCTTTTGTAATATTTGTGTTATAATAACTTTGGCTTTTATTTACAGCGTTCTTTTCACAAATAATATCTCTTATTTGAAAAGAACGCTTTTTACAATTTTTTCTCTGTAAATATTTCCAATACTATCCCTATAATACATTCTCTCACCTCCCTCCCCATATAAACATTTCATCATTTTGCAACATAATATGACCATAAAGCTAATTTGTCAATACAAAAATATCAATGTTTTTTTTTTTAACATTATCAACTTATATTAAAATATATAATTTTAATCTTGCATTTTAATTACTTTGTGTTATAATACTTAATAAAAAATTATACCACTATAGTATAATGCACTTTCCTAATAAGTAAAAATATTTAATAGAAATGGAGCAATGAATGAAAACAAAAAAATTGACAAAGAACCAGTTAGATATTATGAAGGTTTTATGGAAAAGCGAAAAAGCATTATCTGCATCTGATATTGCGAAAAACAACCCTTCCCTGAACCTCAACACCATCCGTTCCTGTTTACAGACAATGTTAAAAAACGGTGTAATTGTCGTGGATGATGTTGTATACAGCGGAACTGTTTTATCACGCAGCTATAAACCCGTACTTACTGCCGAAAAATATATTGCAGACAATTTTTCAGGAGTGACAAAAACCTTTTCTGCTCCTGCAATCATTGCAAATCTGATTGAAGAGGAAGACAATCTGGAAATCATTGATGAAATAGAAACTTTATTACAAAAGCGTAAAAGGGAAATCAGGGAGGGAAACTAAATGAGCAAACCATCGTATGGCTCTGTTTCAAACTGTATTGTAGTCACAAGTTTTCTTATGGCATATTTGCTGATTCTGAATAAGAAAAAGAATTTTATACTGAAATACGGGACAGGTACTTTTCTTGCACTGGCTCTTTTTTTGATTCTGCGTACACTCCTGCCTTATAACTTTCTTTTTTCACATAATATACTTTCAAAAAAGATTCTTCCTCCATTCTTTGACGTTATTACGTACAAACTATTTGGATTATTCTCCCTTATGGATATCTTTGTCTGTACATGGATTTCAGGATTCCTGATCCAATTGGTACAGCTTACCGTAGACCAATACCGGTCTGTTCCATCCATCCATCTTACTGCCGGATATGAACTTTTCCGAAAAGGAAGCAAAGTACATAATAAAACATGAACTGGAACACTTTTACCACCATGATTTATGGATTCGTTTCTTTTGTGAATTCATGGTCTGTATGTACTGGTGGAATCCGCTGGCATATCAGATGAAACGCCAGGTAACAGAGGCTCTGGAATTTTCCAATGATTTTTCTATCACAAAGGAAATAGGGGAACTTGAAAAATTAGATTATTTAGACTGTCTGTTAAAGGTTGCCAAAAACCGGCCATACTCTCCGAAAACACCTTCCCTATACTTTTCAGAGAATGATGCTTCCATGCTAAAACAGAGAACTCTTTTTGTTCTATATCATAAGCATACCAAAAAAGATAAAGCCAATTTTGTACATTTTGCTGCTATTGCTGCCATTATACTGTTATCATTTCTGTTTGTAGTAGAACCCAGTTCTACCCCACAGGAAATCTTAGATACCACAATGTCATTAGATATTGACCACACATTTTTTATTGTAAATGGACAGGGCTATAATGTTTATTTCCACAATCAATATATTGCACCAATAGATACCCTAAATTCATTTCCCGGCTATACTGTATACAAAAACAAGGAGGGGGCAAAACAATATGAAGAGATTAAATAAATTAACAATATTATTTTCTTTAAACCAAAATTTATTCTTACTATAATATTTCAAGAAGCTATCCTTTCTAAAGATAGTTCCCCTTTTCAATCCATTCTAATTTAAAGACCGACTTGGTATTCTTAAATCGTATATTTATCTCGTGTTTTAACACACAGAACTTAAGAAACTGCAAGTAATGTGACAAAAAAGCCCATTATTGACCGTTTCTAAAAAATACGAAAGAAGCGAGGTCTTTTATATGAATTTAAAACAAGTTGGCAAAAATGTGAAAGCATGCAGAAAAGAACATCACCTTACACAGGGCCAGTTAGCAGAGCTGGCAGAAGTTTCCGTAAACCACATATCACACATTGAAAATGGTTCAGTTGCCATGTCTTTAGAATCCCTGCTTTCGATTTGTCGTGCTTTAAATGCAACACCAAATGACATTTTATTAGGAGAATACTTATATCCTGATGTGGATGATATGCTTTTTAAGGAGCCTTCCAACCATCTGAATTTTGATGACAAAATCCTTCTCCAGAAAATTTTTCAATATATGGAGGAACGCCGGCAAACTGAAGAATAGAAAGGTTACTATTCACGGCTGTTTTTAGAAAATAGTCAAACTCGTTGTGCTTGCACATAAGAGGGTGATTATTTTCTAAAAACAGCGTGTAGGCTGTTCTAAACATCATAAGGAAAACAAAAGCTGCTGTTTTTGCAGCGCCAGACGGCATAGCCGGATGGTTTTTCGCATGATGTTTAGAATAGCCGTGAATAGCAACATAGAAAGAACAAGCTAAACTGCCCACTGTGAAAAACAAAAAACTATATCTATTCCATCAAATACAGATACACATCCTCCAGATTAGGGCGTGCCTTACACACTTCCCCACAAGGCGGATATCCATCCGATACAAGGTACAGGGCAGCCTTTTCTGGTGTCAGCATAATATTTGTAATCTTATCCTCTGACTTTTCATAATACTGCTGTTCCTCCTGTGTCACTAACACCTCAAACACCCTGCCTTCCATGTCTTCCAGCAGCTTTTGGGGAGTCCCCTGTGCCACGACCTCACCTGACTTCATAAAAAGAAGTTCTTTAGAAATATACTCAACATCAGAAACCACATGCGTTGCCAAAATCACAATTTTATCTTTTGAAATCTCACTGATAAAATTCCGGATACGGATGCGCTCCTTCGGATCAAGTCCCGCTGTCGGCTCATCCATAATCAGTATTTTAGGATTATTAAGCAGCGCCTGCGCAATCAGGATACGCTGTTTCATCCCGCCAGAATAATGCTTTAGCTTTTTATGCTTATCCTGTTTCAGGTTCACAACATCCAAAAGCTCCCCAACCGCCTCTTTTGCCTCTCTTTTCTTTAACCCCTTCAAAGCTGCCATATACCACAAAAACCTTTCCCTAGTAAAATCTTCGTAAACCCCCTGCTGCTGCGGCATATATCCAAGTAACCCCCTATAATCCGCTCCCAGCTTTCCAATTTCTGTCCCATCCAGTAAAATTTTCCCGCTGTCTGGTTCCAGATTCTCCGTAATCATATTCATCAACGTGCTTTTTCCAGCCCCATTTGGTCCTAACAGTCCATAAACACCCGGCGTAAAACTGACATTAAAATCTTTTACCGCATAGGTTTTTCCTTTATTATAACTTTTCTTAATCCCCTCTAATACAAGTTCCATATACACACACCCTTTCTTCGCTGCCTGTGGCATAAGCCATTGCTTTCGCAGCTTTTCGCAACACTGCTATAACAGATAAATGAATAACATATTGATATCCCATCCAAAATGGTACAATACCATAGCAATCACACCTGCACATCCAACTCCGGCAAATATAGCAGGCAGTTCCCCTTTTATTGTTTTTGACAATTTTATCCCTGCAAAGCAAATTGCAAAAAAGCTCAATGCCTTTAGCAGAAATAGTAATGCAATCATGCATCCCAGAGGCATACTGACAGAAAATGCCACGTTTGTAATATCACAAAGCTTCTGCCCGGCAGTAGAAAAACCATCAATCTTAGCATAGCGCAGAAAAAGGGGAAGTTCCATCACCAAAAACAAAATCCCTGTACATACTGACACACAACAGGCTCTGCTCCGGTTTAGCCGTTTCCTCCCATTTCGTGTTGAACGAAGCAGGTTTTGCATCTTCTTTTTTTCATCCAATGCATAGATTCCACTAATCAAGTATATAATCATTGCCGCCCCAAAAAACCACAATGTAATATCCGTTTTGGTATCCTGCCACAAATCCCCATATGCCATCTCATCCAACAGATATTTTTCTTTTATGTCCCCTTTCTTTTCCTGCAGCTTTTCAAGCTGCTCCTGAACCAGTGAAAACGCCTCTTCATAACGCTCCAGTTCTGCCATAATCATAATCCTTCTTGTTTCATCTGCATCAGAAGTACCGTCAATCTGCGTCAGCTCATCCCATTTTTTCTGCAGGGACTCCTCTTCCTCTTCCATAAATGAAAATGTTTCCTCCGTAACAAGCCCCCGAAGCCTTCCCATATAATAATGGTAGGAGGCCTCCCTCGCCGTAGCATAATATTCCTGCCCATACACACCATGGATTTCATAGATTCCCCAGATAAATAAAAGGGCAAGTACAATCCCCTTTTTCTGCTGCACTAATATTTTATAAAATTCATAATAAAGCAGCCCTGTATGCCTTCCCAAAAAACCTGTCCTGCCACGCAGCCACTGAAGAAAAACTTCAATCCTTCCGTCAGTCCTTATCTGGCAGGTTTTATGAAATGCAAAAATTCCCACAGCGCCAAGAACAGGCACAAGCAAACCTGCCACAAACCCGGCACAAAGATTCTTCCCCACCGGATATCCCAGAATATTCAGGTTATAATACTCCCCCAAAAGTTGCCTTATGTCCCAGCAGTAAAATGGATTCACGCATTTTACTCCCCCAAAGGAACCACTGATGGAAAAAAAATGGCTGATACTATATTCTGTCCCAAGCAGAATTCCTGCCAGTGCCGCCGCCGTAAACTCATTTTTAATAAGCATCCCAATACAAAACAATACGCATGCAAACAACACTGCTATCACAGCACGCACCAAAATCGATACAACAAGCATCTTGCCGACTGACAAAGAATAGATACAGTTGCGGAATATAGAAAGGGACTGGACTGCCCTCCCCAAATTTCCATAACCATACATCCACCCCAAAAGCAAAACAGCGCTTCCTTCTATTAAAACAGTATAAAAAAATGCCCCCAAAACCATTACTGAAAGCTTTGCAGCCGCCAATGGCATGTGCCCTTTCCGGCTTCCCTTTAACAGCAAAATAAGGCTCATATCCCTTTCATAAAAAAGAACATAATAGGTAAGAACAGCAAGAAATACCAATACAAACAGCACACTGCCATTATAGTATACCAATGCATTCAGCCCAAAGCAGCTTCCTGCCTCTCCTTGTCCCATTTATAATATTCCTCTATATCTGCGGTCTCGTCCCCCTGCAAATACGCCTCATACCGTTCCCGCTGCTCATGTCCATAAAAGAAACGGTCTGTATTTTTTTCATAGGCATATAGTGTCAAAAGGTTTCCTGCCAATAGAAGAACGGAAAATACGATAAATAATTTCTTTTTCCCTAATTTAATCCATTCATATTTTAAAACTTCCATATCATCAACCATTAACCCTCATACTTAATATCTGTCATTTCAAAAGCAGAACCATGGTAGCTTCCGATTTTACTTTTATCCCAATACGAAACCCCCCACTCTGTTTCTGACTCTTCTTCTGTCTCCTTCTCTCCCCCTGTTTCCTTCTCAGACTCTGCCTTTTCATAGATGATATACATATATTCTGCATTTCCAACAGCCGACTCCCCAAAAGATGAATCAAATGGCAATGTGACAGTATCTACTAATGTCAAATCTTTGTCATATATCTTATAAGTCCCTGTCCCTTCTACTTTTCCCGACAATACCATATTGACATTTGACAGATAAAGATATTTTCCATCACTGCAAAAATACAGCCCCTGTTCAATTCCTTCCATAAAGACTTCTATATGAGAACCATCCAAATCTGCCGTATACCATGTCCTTAAATCCTTATCTTCTTTCTTAAAATCATATGGACTAAAAAGCAGCTTGTCCTGCCAAAAGGCTATTCTTTGAATCCTGTAGTTTTTTGGCATATCTGAAAGAGCAAGTTCCCTAATCTTCCCCTCCTTCATATCATAAATAAACATCTTTAAATACAATTTATCCAAAAAATTATCATCCGTAGTTTCTTCTTCAGATTTTATCTGGACATGAATTTGAAAATAAAGAAAATTACCATATGCCTGCAGGTCTGCCAAAGTAAATACATCCATATCTTTATCAGCAATATACACGTTTTCTGGTTTCTTGACATTATCTGTTAAAGAAAAGAACTTAATAGCAAACTGCTCCTCTGTTCCATCCTTATCTGACAAATATGTATGCTCTGTATAATAAATCACATCTCTGTGTACAATCCACTCTTCAATATTGACAGTATCCTCCCACTTATAAACCTCTTCCCTTTTCATCCCATCAGCAGATACACGACATAAAACAGGACCAGAAAGAATTCTGCTGTCCACATAATATAAATAACCGTTACAGTATATAATTCCTGTATTAACCGCTTTTGTTTCCATATAAGCATTGCACTCCTGCATCTTTTCTAAATCAGTTTCCTTATCATGGAGACAGTCTGCTTTCCCACAGAGCGGAAGAAGCGTATCGCTTCCCTCATCTAAATAATAAAGATAATGCTCCTTTGCAAAATATTGCACGCCTGCCCCCTTCTGATGAAAGGCTAAAAATTCATATCTTTCCATATACTGGTAATCACTGCCCTCGTGATAGGTGTCTGGAAGACTTTTACTACATCCCGTCAGAAAAAAGCAAATCACAGCCAATATTGTTATCCTATACCATTTAGTCCTTTCCATGCTCCCCTCCTAATAGCTCATATTTGTATTATTGAATTCCTACATCAATAAGGATACAGACAATTCCTCCTAAGAAACAACGAAGCCCGAAATACATCTATATCCTTATAAAATCTCTAAGCAGCAAAATCAATATAAAAATTATCAAAAAAGGATACAACCTCAATCTATCCGATTTTTTAAAATTCTCTACTCTGAAGCCGCTTTTAAATTACTTTTTAAAATTTCTTACTTCAATATTGTATTTGTAAGAATCTCTCCAATATGTGTATCATCATTCCAAGTAGTTTTCTCATATGATGCTGAATGCTCCCCTGCAGCACCGACTACATTAGCATCATCAACCTTTTTCTCTGCAAAGGCAGTAGTACCACCTATATTATTAGTTTTTACTGCTTCAGAACGATACCTCTTCTCTCCAAGTTTATAATATGCAATAGCTTTTGCCCTTATGAAACCTGGACGAGAAAGGGTAGTAGTCGCTTTTGCTCCGCTTTGGTCTTTTGATATTCTTCCACCTGCATTTAAAGGATTTGGTGCTGTTGTCGGTTTAGGAGGCTCTAACGCATTCGCTGTCATCCCAAAACCTGCTACAGCCAGAGAAAGGCTAAGCAAAACCCCTGTTGCTACTTTTATAATCTTTTTATACATATTTATTTCCTCCATTCACAAAATTTTTAATGATTTTTTCTAACATTTATGTTACAATAGGCTTGGTTTCTTAATTTATGGCGTTCTTTTCGTATGTACTATTCTTACTTGAAAAGAACGCTTTTTACAATTTTTTCTCTGTAAATATCTCGAATACTATCCCCATAATACATTCTCTCACCTCCCTCGCCATATCAACTTATCACCATCTTATAACATAAGACGACCATAAAGCTAATTTGTCAACACAAAAATAGTAATGCAATATTTTTAAACTCTATCAATTTGCATTTAATAATATGCTTCCAATATTGTATTTTAATTTTTTTGTGCTATAATATTTAATAAAAGAGCGTACCACTATAGTGACGATACCCCTTTCTAACAATTAAAAATATATAGCAGAAATGGAGCAATGAATGAAAACAAAAAAATTAACAAAGAACCAGTTAGATATTATGAAGGTTTTATGGAAAAGTGAAAAAGCATTATCAGCATCCGATATTACGAAAAACAACCCTTCCTTGAACCTCAACACCGTCCGTTCCTGTCTCCAGGCAATGCTAAAAAACGGCGTAATTGTTGTGGATGATGTCGTATACAGCAGGACTGTTTTATCACGCAGCTATAAACCTGTACTTACAGCTGAAAAATATATTGCAGACAATTTTTCAGGAGTGACAAAAACCTTTTCTATTCCTGCAATGATTGCAGATCTGATTGAAAAGGAAGACAATCTGGAAATCATTGATGAAATAGAAACTTTATTACAAAAGCGCAGAAGAGAAATCATGGAAGGAAACTAAAAAACTAAACCATCATATGGCTCCGCTTCAAACTGCATGATAATCACAGTTCCTAACCACTACCCCTCATACTTAATATCTGTTATTTCAAAAGCAGAGCCATCATAACTTCCGATTTTGCTTTTATCCCAATAGAAAATACCCCATTCTCTTTCTTCCTCTTCTTCCGTTTCCTCCCCATCGGGTTCCGCTTTTTCATAAAGAATATACATCATTTCGGGCGTCCCAATCCCCACATCACCATAAGGCGCTTTAAACGGCAGCTTAACGGTATCTACCAGCTTAAGATTCTTATCATATATTTTATAGTTTGCATCTCCCTTATCATATCCCCTGCATACCATATTGAGGTTTGACAGGTACAGATACTCCCCATCACTAAGAAACATCAGGCCTTGTCCAATATCTTCCATAAATATCTCTGCATTAGAACCATCTAAATCCGCAATATACTGGGACACTGGTTCTAAAAATTCTATATGCGGATTATACGGACCAAAGACTATCTTCCCCTGCCAGAATGTTACTCCCTGTATCACCTCATCCTTTCCCAAATCCGGAAGGGTAAGTTCACTGACTTCATCCTTTTTCATATCGTAAATAAAGGTTTTCATATACTGATATTTTAAATAATTATCATCCGTAACTTCTTCTTCCGTTTTTTTCTGGGCATGGACCTGAAAATACAAATAATTGCCGTATGCCTGTGGATGGGCTACTGTAAATACGGTCAGGTTCTTATCCACCTCATGTACCACCTTTGGCTTTTTCACATTTTCTGATAAGGCAAGGGATTTTAACGCATACCGTTCTTCCGTCTCACTTTTTCCTGCCAGATACTTATGTTCTGCATAATAAAAAACATCCCTGTGGATGATCCACTGTTCAATGCCAATATTGTCCTCCCACTCATAAACCTGTTCTTTTTTCATGCCATCTGCGGACAAACGGTATAACGCAGGAACATCTGAAATATGGTTCTCCACATAATACAGATATCCATTACAAAATGCAATCCCCGTATCTCTCGCCTCTGTTTTCGTATAAGCATTGCAGTTTTGCAGTTTCTCTGTATCCGTTTCCCTGTCATGCAGACAATCAGCTTTCCCACACAAAGGAAGAAGCTGGCTGCCTTCTTTATCCATGTAATAGATATAATGGCCATGCAAAAAATAATGTACTTTCTCTCCCTCTTGATGATAAGCATTAAAAGACTGTTTTTCCATATACTGGTAATCACTACCCTTCTGATAGGTGTCTGGCAAATCACCACCACAACCTGTCAAAAAAAAGGAAACTAACATTGTCATAATAACCTTATACCATTTTATATTTTCCATACTCCCTCTCCTTTTATAATTTATACAATAAAAAGGCGCAGTGCCCACGCTGGTACTATTTCCTATAACATAATAAAATCCCGCAGCAAGCTAAACGTAATATCCAGTTTTCTTATGTAACAAACTGCGGGATATCCTATATACACCAATTTTAGAACATGCTAAATATTCACCTATAGTGCGCAGTATAATACTTAAAAGCTATGGATTTCTTGTCTCCATAAAAGGAAAAATAGCTATTATATTTCCTACTTTCTTCACCAATGCTTTTCCTATTGTGGTATTGCATCATCATATATCGTACCAACATTTGTTGTATCATCCCATCTTGTTGCACCATATGTTACATGATGTTTTCCCATACCACCTTCCACATCAGCACCACCAACTTTTTTCTCTGCTGTAGCAGATGTTCCACCTATATTATTGGAATTAGTCGCTTGGGAAGAGTACCTGAATTTCCCACTCCAATAATACACTATCGCTGTTGCTTTTATAGTCCCAGGCCGTGAAAAGGTAGTAGTAGCCGTTGCGCTCTTACTATCAATCGATATCCTTCCGCTTGCATTTAAAGGATTTGACGGCGTAGTCGGTTTACCCTTTGCATCCGCTGTCATCCCAAAACCTGCTACAGCCAGAGAAAGGCTAAGCAAACTCCCCATTGCTGCTTTTATAATCTTTTTATACATAGTTATTTCCTCCATTCTCAAAATTTTTAATGATTTTTTCTAATATTTATGTTACAATAACCTCGGTCTCTTAATTTATGGCGTTCTTTTCGTATGTACTATTCTTACTTGAAAAGAACGCTTTTTACAATTTTTTCTCTGTAAATATCTCGAATACTATCCCTATAATACATTCTCTCACCTCCCTCCCCATATAAACCTTTCGTCATTTTACAACATAATATACCCATAAAATTAATTTGTCAATCCGCAATTAATAACACAATATTTTTTAATACTTTCAACTTATATTAAAAAATATATTTCTAATCTTGTATTTTAATTCTTTTGTGCTATAATACTCAATAAAGGAGTGCACCACTATAGTATGATGCACTTTCCTAACGATTAAAAATATATAGCAGAAATGGAGCAAAGAATGAAAACAAAAAAATTAACAAAGAACCAATTAGATATTATGAAGGTTTTATGGAAAAGCGAGAAAGCATTATCCGCATCTGATATTGCGAAAAACAACCCTTCCTTAAACCTCAACACCGTCCGTTCCTGTCTCCAGGCAATGCTAAAAAACGGCGTAATTGTTGTGGATGATGTTGTATACAGCGGGACTGTTTTATCTCGCAGCTATAAGCCTGTACTTACTGCCGAAAAATATATTGCAGACAATTTTTCAGGAGTGACAAAAACCTTTTCTGCTCCTGCAATCATTGCAAATCTGATTGAAGAGGAAGACAATCTGGAAATCATTGATGAAATAGAAACTTTATTACAAAAGCGTAAAAGGGAAATCAGGGAGGGAAACTAAATGAGCAAACCATCGTATGGCTCTGTTTCAAACTGTATTGTAGTCACAAGTTTTCTTATGGCATATTTGCTGATTCTGAATAAGAAAAAGAATTTTATACTGAAATACGGGACAGGTACTTTTCTTGCACTGGCTCTTTTTTTGATTCTGCGTACACTCCTGCCTTATAACTTTCTTTTTTCACATAATATACTTTCAAAAAAGATTCTTCCTCCATTCTTTGACGTTATTACGTACAAACTATTTGGATTATTCTCCCTTATGGATATCTTTGTCTGTGCATGGATTTCAGGATTCCTGATCCAACTGGTACGGCTTACCATAAACCAATACCGGTTTTACCAATTTGTCAAAGAAAGCGAACGCACAACCTGCTATGACGATATTCTCCAAAAGCTTATGAATAAGCACAAAAGACACAGAAAAATCCCCATCAGGAAAATGCCTTTCTTAAAAAGCCCCTGCATTACCGGTCTGTTCCATCCATCTATCTTACTGCCGGATATGGACTTTTCAGAAAAGGAAGCAGAGTACATAATAAAACATGAACTAAAACACTTTTACCACCATGATTTGTGGATTCGTTTCTTTTGTGAATTCATGGTCTGTATGTACTGGTGGAATCCGCTGGCATATCAGATGAAACGCCAGTTAACAGAGGCTCTGGAATTTTCCAATGATTTTTCTATCACAAAGGAAATGGAGGAACTTGAAAAACTGGATTATTTAGACTGTCTGCTAAAGGTTGCCAAAAACCAGCTATACTCTCCGAAAACACCTTCCCTATGCTTTTCAGAGAATGCGCCTTCTATGCTAAAGCAAAGAACCCTTTTTGTTCTATATCATAAGCATACCAAAAAAGACAGAGCCTATTTTGTACATTTTGCTGCTATTGCTGCCATAATATTGTTATCATTTCTGTTTGTAGTAGAACCCAGTTCTACCCCACAGGAAATCTTAGATACCACAATGTCATTAGATATTGACCACACATTTTTTATTGTAAATGGACAGGGCTATAATGTTTATTTCCACAATCAATATATTGCACCAATAGATACCCTAAATTCATTTCCCGGCTATACTGTATACAAAAACAAGGAGGAGGCAAAACAATATGAAGAGATTAAATAAATTAACAACATTATTTTTTACTATATCCGGCATCATTTTACTGCAAAATTGTTTTACCGCTGTTGCCGTCAGAGCAAGCAGCAATGACAACAATGACGAAATCATTACATACTCAGATGATATCGAATGGCGTTATAAACTAATAAATGGAAAATTGTATAAACGCCAATATAATCATACCACAAAAAAGTGGATTGGCAACTGGATTCCTGCCTAAACTAAAATACGCTTTTATTCTACCTGTCCATTTTATAATTCAGGCTGCAAAATAGTAAATCAACTATTTTGCAGCCTATTATTTTCTTTAAACCAAAATTTATTCTTCCTATAATATTTCCAAAAACCATCCTTTACAAGGATAGTTTATCTTTTCAATCCATTCTATTTTAAAGACCGACTTGGTATGCTTAATTTATATATTTATCTCGTGTTATGACACACAGAACGTAAGAAACTGCAAGTCAAATGTACATACAGGCATATCCACCTGGCTCGTTGTTTTGCGGAAGTACTGTAACAAAAGAAGCCGATTACTGACAGTTTCTATAAAATACGAAAGAAGCGAGGTCTTTTATATGAATTTAAAACAAGTTGGTAAAAATGTGAAAGCATGCAGAAAAGAACATCACCTTACACAGGGACAGTTAGCAGAGTTGGCAGAAGTTTCCGTAAACCACATATCACATATTGAAAATGGTTCGGTTGCCATGTCTTTAGAATCCCTGCTTTCGATTTGCCGTGCTTTAAATGTTACGCCAAATGACATTTTATTAGGAGAATACTTATATCCTGGTGTGGATGATATGCTTTTCAAGGAGCCTTCCAACCACCTGAATTTTGATGACAAAATCCTTCTCCAGAAAATTTTTCAATATATGGAGGAACGCCGACAAAACGAAAAATAGAAGGAAAAATCCTTCTATTCTTCGTTTAAATACTCCACTGCGGCAATGGCTGCATTCGCTCCATCTGAGGCTGCTGTTATTACCTGCCGCAGAAATTTTGCCCGGACATCTCCTGCTACAAAAAATCCATGCGCAGAAGTCTTTCCTGTTTCATCAGCAACAACATAACCTGCATGATCCAGTTCTACCTGCTCTTTGATTGAATCTGTCTGTGGTGTCATTCCAACTGCTACAAATACACCATCTACTTCCAGAATTTTTCCATCTTTTAGCTCAACTGAAGAAACCTTATCTTCTCCTGCTATTTTTACAATCTCTGCTGGTGTTACCAGTTCAATATTTTCTTTCTGGCGTATTCGCTCTAACGTCTTTTTTGAACCACGAAATTCATTTCTACGATGAATCAGATATACTTTGTTACAAAGTTCTGACAGGTACAACGCATCATCCATTGCCGTATTGCCGCCACCAATTACGGCCGTATCCTTATTTCGGAAAAAAGCGCCGTCACAGGTTGCACAATAAGAAACTCCTTTTCCGGCATATTCTTCCTCTCCCGGCACACCCAAATGACGGTGCGCAGCTCCCGTCGCATAGATTACCGTTTTTGCCTCTATCGTTTCGCCATTGCTGCAGTGTACTTTCCAGATCTTTCCTTCCACTTCAAACCCCACCGCCTCTTTTGGCATAATTTCCACCCCAAGGCTGATTGCATGTTCCCGAAATTTTTCACCGAGATCATACCCATTGATGCCACAATATCCCAGATAATTATCTACCTGGCTGCTTTCGGCAATCTGTCCGGTTCCACAATAAACCTTTTCCAAAACAAGAAGCTCCAGATTGGCTCTTTTTGCATAAATAGCAGCCGAAAGCCCTGCCGGTCCGCTTCCTATAATTAATAAATCTAACATTTTTTCTCCTTTTCCAGAGACGAACAGGCAGGTCTCAATAAATTAATTTACTGCCTTAAATGCCTCTTCCAAATCTTCAATAATATCGTCAATATTTTCTGTACCAATTGATAAACGAATCGTGTTTGGCTTAATTCCCTGGTCTGACAGCTCCTCTTCATTTAACTGGGAATGTGTCGTAGACGCCGGATGGATTACCAATGACTTCACATCTGCCACATTAGCAAGAAGTGAAAACAGCTCCAGATTGTCAATAAAATCTTTTGCCTTCTGTGCATCACCCTTGATCTCAAATGTAAAGATAGAGCCGCCGCCATTTGGAAAATATTTTTTATAAAGCTCTTTCTGGGTTGCATCTTCTGTTACAGAAGGATGATGTACCGCTTCTACCTGTGGGTGATTTTTTAAATACTCTACTACTTTTAACGCATTTTCCACATGTCTTTCTACACGGAGTGACAGTGTTTCCAATCCCTGCAAAAAGATAAACGCATGGAACGGAGATAACGTAGCGCCTGTATCACGAAGCAGAATTGCACGGATTTTTGTTACAAATGCTGCCGCTCCAACTGCTTTTGTAAAGCTGATACCATGATAACTTGGGTTTGGTTCTGTAAGTGATGGGAATTTTCCACTTGCCTCCCAATCAAATTTTCCACTGTCTACAATTACACCACCAATTGTTGTTCCATGTCCGCCAATAAACTTTGTTGCAGAATGAACAACGATATCTGCACCATATTCAATTGGGCGTACCAGATAAGGTGTTGCAAATGTATTGTCAATGACAAGCGGAATCTTGTGTGCATGAGCAATTTCGGCAAACTTCGCAATATCTGATACATCAGAATTAGGATTTCCCAAAGTCTCAATAAATATTGCCTTTGTATTCTCCTGAATAGCATTTTCTACTTCCTCAAAATTTGATGGCTCAACAAATGTCGCTGTAATACCATACTGTGGAAGTGTATGCGCTAATAAATTATATGTTCCACCATAAATATTTTTCGCAGAAACAATATGGTCTCCTGCCTGTGCCAGATTCTGGAATGTATAAGTAATTGCCGCTGCACCGGAAGCAACTGCCAGTGCGGCAACACCGCCCTCTAACGCTGCAATCCTCTGCTCAAAAACATCTTCTGTCGGATTGGTAAGCCTTCCATAAATATTACCTGCATCACTTAACCCAAACCTTGCCGCTGCATGCTCACTGTTGTGAAATACATAAGAAGATGTCTGGTAAATCGGCACTGCTCTTGCATCCGTGACCGGATCTGCCTGTTCTTGTCCTACATGTAACTGTAATGTTTCAAACTTCAAATTTCTTTCTGCATATGTTTTTTTTGCCATAGTCTACCTCTTTTCCGTGCCTCTTATGTGTTATTACTTTCAATAACCCTTCGCACTGATTCATTATTTTTTGTGGGAAGCAGTCTGTTTCACTGCATTCCATATATTACCTCTTTACTGTTGCATATTATAACACCTATTTCCCTATTTGTAAAGTAGGTTTATTTCCAAAATATAAACCAGGGAGGCCATTCCACCTTGTGACACACTCATTTCCATATTAAATTTCACTAATCACAAAAAGATATAGACGTTTTCCTTTCACCACTACAAGCACTAGTTATGATCTTCGCTGTCTTCTGCAAATCCTCCTTTGTATGGGCGGCAGATACAAACATTGCCTCAAACTGGGAAGGTGCAAGATAGATTCCTTTTTCCAACATACTGTTAAAATAAGCAGCATACTGTCTGGTATCGGAACTGACAGCCGTTGCATAATCTATTACCTTTTTCTCTGTAAAGAACACACTCATCAAAGAACCAATTTGATTAACACATACTTTATCTCCAAAGGCATTCCGAATAGCATCTGCCAGTTTGTTTGTATTTTTCTCTAACTGTTCATAAAGTTCTGGCTGCTCCCGTAATATTTTCAAGGTTTCAATTCCTGCAGTTGTTGCAATTGGATTACCAGACAAAGTTCCCGCCTGATAAACACCCCCTAATGGAGCGACTGTTTCCATAATTTCTTTTCTTCCGCCATATGCCGCCATTGGCATACCACCGCCAATAATTTTTCCCAAGGTAGTAAGATCCGGTTTTATCTGAAAATATTCCTGCGCTCCCCCTAACGCCAGCCGAAACCCTGTAATTACTTCATCAAAAATCAAAAGCGCCTGATACTGGTCTGCGATATTGCGAAGCGCCTGCAAAAATCCAGCTTCCGGAAGTACTACTCCCATATTGGCAGCTACTGGCTCTACAATGATTGCAGCAATTTCTTTCCCTTCTTTTTCAAATAGTCCTTCTACCGAGCCAATATCGTTATATTCTGCAATCAGGGTATTCCTTGTATAATCTTCTGGCACGCCAAGGCTGTCAGGGACAGACTGTGTTAAAGCGCCAGAGCCTGCCTTTACAAGTAATCCGTCCGAATGGCCATGGTAACAGCCACGGAATTTTACAACCTTATCCCGCCCGGTAAACCCTCTTGCTGCCCGTATTGCACTCATAACCGCCTCTGTACCAGAATTTACCAGACGAAGCATTTCTATGGAAGGTATCATTTCCTGCACCATTTCCGCAAGAATATATTCTTTTTCTGTCGGCGCCCCAAAGGTAAGCCCTTTTTCACACGACTCCTGCACCGCCCTGACTACCTGCTCTTTTGCATGCCCTAAAATCCCCGGTCCCCAGGAACAGACATAATCAATATATTCATTCCCATCTACATCATAGATTTTAGAACCTTTTGCATGATCAATAAATACCGGATTACGGGACACTGCCTGAAACGCCCGTACAGGACTGTTAACTCCGCCCGGCATTAATTTTTTTGATTTTTCAAATAAATCATCTGATGTCTTGTACATATGATCCTCCAATAAAAATATGTTTTTCTATTTTCTTTCTTCCCTCTATCTATTATAATATAATTGTTCTCTTCGATATCAATAACAACACGTATTGTAGAACCGGATATCAGCGTAATCTGCAATCCAGACAAGCTCACAGACAAAGGCTGTAACGGCGCACCAGACTGGATTATTGAAATCATTTCTCCTGGCAATCCCAGCCATGACTATATTGAAAAACTCCCATTACAACCAGCCTGCCACATCCAGGGCATGGTATGTGATAATAATCTTTGCCCCGGCTCTTTTCATGGCAATCATATTTTCCATTACAATCCGCTTTTCATCAATCCAGCCATTTTGTGCGGCCGCTTTTACCATAGAATATTCCCCACTGACATTGTAAACGGCAATTGGACACGCTGTCTGCTGCGATACCTCTTTCACGATATCCAGATAGGCAAGTGCAGGCTTTACCATAATAATATCAGCCCCCTCTTCGATATCATTTTTACACTCCCTGACTGCTTCTTTCCCATTTGCCGAATCCATCTGATAGGTCTTGCGGTCGCCAAAAGCCGGAGCAGAATGTGCGGCATCCCGGAACGGTGAATAATAACCAGAAGCAAATTTTGCACTATATGACATAATCGGCGTATGATAAAATCCCTCTTGATCCAACGCCTTTCTTATATACTCCACTCTCCCATCCATCATATCAGATGGTGCAATGATATCTGCTCCCGCTTTCGCCAGGCTGACGGACATCTTTCCTAAAAGAACCAACGTTTCATCATTTAAAATCTCGCCATCACGAATCAATCCACAATGGCCATGGGAAGTATATTCACACAGACAAACATCGGCAATCACCAAAAGATTGGGCACTCTTTCCTTTATATAGCGAACCGCCCTCTGTGTTATTCCCTTATCGCAGTATGCTTCGCTTCCTGTTTCATCCTTATGTGCAGGAATTCCAAAAATCAGAACTGCTAAAATTCCAGCGTCCCTGACCCTGTCTAACTCTTCTCCAAGTCTGTCAATAGAATACTGATAAATCCCTGGCATGGAATCCACCGGATTCTTTATATTTTCTCCTTCTATCACAAAAATCGGGTAAACGAAATCCGATTTTTCCAGGGAAGTTTCCCTGACAAGACTTCTCATTTCCTCATTTACCCGTAAACGTCTCATCCGTATCATCTTTTTTCCCTCACCTCTTACCATTTTTCGGTCATTTTTTCAAACGATATGATGGCATCCATCAATCCATTCACATCACTGACATCTGCCACAACATCTGCCTCTCCATATAGCTGCTTTACTTTCTGGCAGGTAACAGTTCCAATACATGCTATTTTTATTCCCTCTGGCAAAACAATCCCTTCCCTTTTGATTTCTGCAAAAAAGGACTGTACGCCGGAAGCGCTGACAAATACGAGATAATCCACCTCTTCCAAAGCTGCTTTGTGGCAGGCAATTTTTCCTGTTACATCATAAACAGGAAGGTTGCAAAACACAATACCACATTCTTTTAGAACGTTTTCCAGTTCTACACTCCCCTGAACAGCCCGTGGAATCAGAACCTTCTCCCCTTTTTCTGCCACCCTGGAAAATTCCTGTGCCATCACAGAAACCTGGTAAGCAGAAGGGATAAAGTCTGCTAAAATCCCATATTCTTTCAGTTTCGCTGATGTGCCACTCCCTAAAACACCAAATTTTATCCTGCCAAGCCTTCTGATATCAATTTCTAAATCTTGCATTTCCTCAAAAAAGATAGCGACTGCATTCTGGCTGGTAAATAAAATCCACTGATATTCTTCTATGCGGCTAAGCTCCTGACGTAATTTTTCAATCTGTTCTGTCTTTTTAATTTCCATATTACAGACAGGAACAACATCCATATTCTCTTTTTCTAATCCTGTTTTCAGCTTTTTTAGTAAAGCCTCTGTTGCTGTTACCCCAATACGCTTTTTTCTTATATTATCTTTATATTGATATGCCGCCGTTTCCCCGATTACAATCACCGCCGGAGAAGAAATTTTGCTTTTCTTTACTTCTTCCTCAATGGACGCCAAGGTTCCTCTGACAACGCACTGATAGTCTGTTGTCCCATTTGCAATTACGGCTGCTGGTGTTGTTTCTGCCTTCCCTGATGCGATCAGCTTTTCTGCAATTTTCCCCAACCTGGAAAGCCCCATCAAAAAAACAAGCGTCCCTTCCATTTCTGCCAGCGCCTTATAATGATATGATTCCTCATCCAAAGGCTCTTCTGTATGTCCTGTGATTACATGAAAGCTTCTGCTGACCCTTCGGTGTGTAACAGGAATCCCTGCACACTCTGGTACGGCAATCGCAGAGCTGATTCCCGGAATCACCTCAAAAGGAATACCATGTTTTTGCAGAATCTCCACCTCCTCGCCGCCTCTTCCAAAAACGAATGGATCTCCTCCTTTCAAGCGCACTACCAATTTATGCCTTTTTGCACAATCGACCAGAATTTCATTAATCTCATCCTGCTTCCGGTAGTGCTTCCCTGGCTGTTTTCCAACATAAATCCTCTCACAGCCCTTTGGGACATAATCAAGCAGCCTTTCCGAAGCCAGCCGATCATAAACTACAGCATCGCACTCTTTTAGCCTCTCCATTCCCTTTATCGTAAGAAGCCCTTCATCACCGGAACCTGCCCCCACCAGATAAACCTTTCCCACAAGTTTCATCTCCTTTTCTGTCATCTATCACTGAAGCATTTTATAATAGCGAAAAATCTTTCCTTTTTCTTCACGAACAATAGAAATCTGCATTCCCTTCCCAATATGTTGTGCAAATACGCCAACCGCTTCATGGCATCCTGCATTGAGCTGCCGCAAAATCTCTCTTTCTGCTTCCAATGCTGCAAACGTTTTTTCATCCGAAATCTCCTGCACCATTTTTGATGCAATATCCCCTTTTCTTCCCTCCATCGCAATAATTCCCTGGCCGCCCGCCGGAAGCATTTCCTCATAAGAGAAAAACTGATATTCCAAATCCTCTTCTTCCAAAAGCCTAAGCCGCTTTAAACCTGCTGCTGCCAGAATAATCCCATCATACTCTCTGTCCCGGAGCTTTTGCAGCCTTGTCGTAATATTGCCCCGCACCCCTTTACAAACCATCTCAGGATAAAGCGCTTTTATCTGGAGCTGCCTTCTTGGACTTCCTGTTCCAATAACAAAGCCTGCAGTATCAAGCTTTAGGTTTCTTTCCTGCAAGCCCGCTCCCTTTCTTGTCACCAGCACATCTCTTGCATCCTCCCTTGAAAGTGCTCCGGCAATCACAAGCTTTTTATCAAGCTCTGTCGGCATATCCTTTGCGCTGTGCACTGCCAGGTCAATCTTTTCATGCAGCAACGCCCCCTCCAGTTCTGTAATAAAAACGCCCTTCCCGCCAAACTCCTGCAGTGGTTTATTCAAATTTTTATCTCCCTCTGTACAAATCAGGACTTTTTCTGTCTCAAGTCCAGGAAACTGCTTCTGCAAAGCAGCTATCACAAGGTTTGCCTGTTCCACAGCAAGTTTGCTTCCTCTTGTCCCGACCCTTACTTTTTTTCCAGCCCTCACTCTGTTTTCCTTTCGTTTCAGACCTACAGTTCCTAAATATCCCACAGCAATCTGACTAGTCTTCTTAACCATTCCTTATTCTACTGCATACAGATACCCATCGGTGTCCCTTTTATATAAACCGGAATCTACTAAATCCTGAAGATTATCTTTCGTAATCACCTTTGGAATGAGAAGGAACGAAGAACATCTCTTTCCATCAGAAGTCTTGTAAGATTTTGTATCATATCTGCACTCAATCTCTAAATCCTTTGTTAAGGAAGCATCAATTTCTCTGCCTTCCAGAATACTTTGCGCAAGAGAAAGCGTAACAACAGCTTCATCACTTGCATTCTTATAAACTGTCATGGTCTGAATACCATCCACGATATTCTTTAAGTTTGCTTCATCGCCATCCTGACCTGTAATTAATATCGTATTAGAACCTGTGTAACCGGATGTAATCGCATATTCAACCCCCAATGCAACAGTGTCGCTTGAGCAGAGCCATGCATCAAGCTGCGTTCCGTCTGTATAATAAGAGGAAAGTATGTTCTGTGCTCTTTGATAGGCAGTACCCAGATCCCACTGTTCGGTCGCAGTCGAAAGAAAATCAGTCTGTCCAGATACCACTTTTAAGGTACCTGCTTTAATGTAAGGTTTTAAAACATCCATAGCGCCATTATAGAAATACTTTGCATTATTATCAGCAGTGTCACCTGATGTAATTTCCATATTGTACACTTTGCCAGCCGCATTTTTAAGCTCAAGATTATCAGCGATAAATTCCCCCTGTAACTTTCCTATCATATAATTATCAAACGATACATAATAGGAAACCGCATCATTCAGAATCAGACGGTCATAAGAAATAACAGGAACCTTTGCCTCTGTCGCTTCCTCCATCGCCTCATCTAACGCAGTGCCGTCAATTGCATTAACAATTAATAAATCAACACCATCCGCAATCATATCCTGAATATCCTTTACCTGCTTTTTCGCATCATTATCGGAAAAAGTAAGAATTGTTTCATAACCCACTTCCTCAAAGTGTTCTGTCAGATATGCACTGTCACGATTCCAGCGTTCCTGCGAATGTGTTGGCATAGAAATACCAACTTTGCCAATTATCAGTTTATCTGTATTCTCTGAACCATCATCGGAACTACAACCAATTAATAAGATAGCTGCTATTGCAACGCCTAATAACATACCTAATACTTTTCTTCTCATACAAAAACCTCCCTGTCCTTTCATATTGTAATATAGCAAAAATTGAAACATTTCATCATTTTACTTATATATTGTTATTTTATCACATATCTGGCTCTTATGCGACCATTTGTTATTACTTCCGGCCAGTCCTGAAAGCGCTGTTGTTACTGAGGACGGTGCGAACGGTAACGATCTATAAACTCTTTCACTACCTCCTCCGGAATTTCGCCTTCATGGCTTTCCCCATAAGATAGAAGTTGATAAAAAATTTTTTTCCGCTTTGCTGCCGCTGGAACTTCCTCTAAAATATATTGGCGGTATGCTCCCATTTTCTCTGCCATTTCTCCGTAATATTCCGGTATGGATGATACAAGCTTTTTCTTTAAATAAGACACTGCTGCCGGGCTCTGTCCTCCCGAAGAAATCGCCACTAACATATCATGGTCCTGTATCATCGCCGGAAAATAAAAAGAACATGCCTCTTTCTGGTCCACAGCATTCACAGGCAGCCCCTTTTTTCTGCACAAACCAGAAATATACTGATTTAACTCCCTGCTGTCTGTCGCTGCAACAACAAAATCCATTCCCTCTAAATCTTTATCCAAAAACTTTTGCTCCCTTAACTGAATACGGCCCTGCTCTCTTTCCAGTAAATAAAATTTTTCTTCCAATACAGGTGAAACAACAACAATATTTACTTCGAATCCTAAAAGAATCTCTGCCTTGTGAAGGGCAACCGTTCCACCCCCAACAATCAGACAGTTTTTATCACAAATATCAATCATAAAAGGAAAATATGCCATTTTTCCGCACCTCCTGTTATGCCGCTATGCCTGGCATAATTTCTCATAACGAAAAAAAAATGAACTGCCAGCCACTCAAAAACTGCCAACAGTTCATGTAAAATATTATAGTAAACAAAAAAAACGCTTGCGTTTTGCTTCGTTTACAGCGCCGGATACACGCTGCAAAGCAGCATAACTTCCTATGTGTATCCGTGCGCATCCATTATAGTTAACGCATGTATTTTATGCGTTTACTATAACTTTTCGAACCTTATCCTGACTTCTTTTAATATTATACATCAAACCAGCCAAATTAGATATAGAAATTTTGTAATCATAAAAAATTTTTTAATGTTGTTAGGAACGGTAAAAATACCGTCTGCATTTGATACTATCCAATATCAAATACAGACGGTATTCTCTACTTTATAACATCCTCAATTACAACTATTTTCCTGATAATATAACATATATTATTTCCCGCTCTTACGATGAGAAACTACATCAAAGATAACTGCGACTAACAAAACACCGCCTTTTACAACATACTGCCATGAATCACCGATACCCATAATAGACATACCCATATTAATGACTCCAAGCAAAAGCGCACCAATGATAACGCCAGAAACCTTACCACTTCCACCATATGCAGAAGCGCCGCCGATGAAGCAGGAACCAATCGCATCCATCTCGAAAGAAGTACCTGTAGAACCGTTTACAGAACCTACACGGGCCAGGCAGAGCAGGCCACACAGACCAGCAAGCAGTCCCATATTTGCATAAGCAATAAAGTAAACCTTATTGGTATTAATACCGGAAAGCTGAGTCGCTTTTTCATTACCACCTACTGCGTAGAAATAACGCCCAAATGCAGTCTTGGAAGTAATAAAATGATAAATCAGGCAAATTGCCACAACCCATACCAACATAACCGAAATTCCTTTATACTGGCAGAGCAGATAACAATAGAACAAAAGTACAGCAGATATAATTGTGCTTCGCCCAAAATCAGAAATAGCGCTGTTCTGGCGATATCCCTTTTTCGCCTTATTTGCCCGGGAAGAAATGGTACTATAGAAAATAAGGACAACTACCAGAATGCCGATTACTAATGGGGAAAGAATACGTGTATCCGTATCAAGCCCCGGAACTTTAATATAAGCAGTAAAAATATTTAAAAACGCAGCATCCTGAACAGATACCGTCTTACTGTCAAGTATCAGCCGTCCGATTCCCCGGAAGATGAACATACCGCCTAATGTTGTGATGAATGGTGGAATCCTGACATAACCAATCCAATAACCCTGCCATATACCTGCTAAAACACCAACAAGTATACAAACTGGAATTGTTACAAAAACACTCATTCCGTGATTTGTAATCATAACTGCTGCCATACCGCCTACCATACAGATAACAGAACCTACAGAAAGGTCAATGTTACCGCCAGTCAGGATACAGAGCAGCATACCACATGCCATTACCAGTACGTAACCGTTCTGGAGAAGCAGATTGGACATATTCTGTGCAAACAAGAGACGTCCATCGGTTAAGAAATAAAATAATACAAATACAATAACAAGGGCGATTGTCATACTGTTCTTTGTTAAAAACTCGCCTACATTAAACTGATTTTCACCCGAAGATTCTTTTTTCGTTGACATGATTATAACACTCCCTTCTTTTAATCTGTGGCACTGATAATATAGCTCATAATCTTCTCTTGTGTAGCGTCTTTTGCATCCAGTTCCCCACGAAGTTCCCCTTCGTTCATAACGTAAATGCGGTCACACATTCCGATTAACTCTGGCATTTCAGAGGAAATCATAATAATGGATTTACCATCTGCTACCATTTGATTTACCAGACAATAAATATCGTATTTCGCACCAACATCAATACCACGTGTCGGCTCATCTAAAATCAGGATTTCCGGTTCTGTAAACATCCACTTGCCAAGCAATGCCTTTTGCTGATTGCCACCAGAAAGGTTCCCTGTTTTCTGTTCGATTGACGGCGTCTTTGTTCCCATGGCTTTTGTCATGTCCTCTGCCACTTTCTTCTCTGCTGTCATATCAATCACACCCTTCGAACAGACTTTATCCAGTCGTGCCAGTGTCGTATTGAACCGAATCGATTCCCCTAGAATCAGGCCATTCACTTTTCTATCTTCTGTTACATAGGCAAGACCATGCTTAATTGCCTGCTCTGCATTTTTCAAATCCACTTTCTTTCCATCCAGGTATAAATCTCCGGTAATATTCGTACCATAGCTCCTGCCAAAAATAGACATTGCAAGCTCTGTACGTCCCGCACCCTGAAGTCCGGAAAATCCGATCACCTCACCTTTATGTACCTTAAAGGAAACATTATTATCTACGACCTTCTCCTGATAAAGTGGATGATGAACCGTCCAGTTCTTTACCTCCAAAGCCACATCTTTCTGAACATTGTGTTCACGAACCGGATAACGGTCATCCATTGGACGTCCTACCATACCTTTAATAATTCGGTCTTCACTGAACTCATCAACCCCTTTGACAAGCGTTTCAATCGTAGAACCATCGCGGACAATCGTTGCTTTATCCGCACAATAGATAATCTCATTTAATTTGTGCGTTATAATAATCGATGTCAGGCCATTTTTCTTAAATTCCATCAAAAGATCCAAAAGCATCTTTGCATCTTCATCATTCAAAGAAGACGTTGGCTCATCCAGAATCAGCAGTTTTACATTTTTAGAAAACGCTTTAGCAATTTCTACAAGCTGCTGTTTTCCTGTTCCAATATCTTTAATCAGCGTCTGCGCAGATTCATACAGGCCGACCTGTCTCATATGTTTTTCCGCTTCATTGTAGGTCAGATCCCAGTCAATATGCCCAAATCTGTTCTTTTTCTCATTCCCAAGAAACATATTCTCACCAATGGTAAGAAGCGGAATCAATGCCAGTTCCTGATGAATAATTACAATCCCTTTTGATTCACTGTCTTTTAAAGTCTTGAACTCGCAAAGCTCCCCGTTATAATAAATTTCACCTGTATAGGTGCCCACTGGATATGTTCCCGAAAGTACATTCATCAAAGTAGATTTACCTGCACCGTTCTCTCCAATCAGCGCATGGATTTCTCCACGTTCAACCTCCAGATTTACATTATCCAACGCTTTGACTCCCGGGAACTCTTTGGTAATCGATTTCATTTTCAATATAATATCGGCCAAAAGAAATCTCCTCCTTTCCCTTTTTTCCTTGAAAAAACATACTATACAATTTCTGTCTTGCGAAAAAGAAGGACGGAGCAGACGCCCCGCCCTTTCTCTCAGGTCACTATGTTATTACTACAATTAGTTATTTGCTGACAGATATCCGTCATCACCCATTTTATATAAACCGGTATCTACCAAATCCTGCAGATTATCTTTCGTGATTACATTTGGTACAAGCAGGAAAGAAGGACACTTGTTTCCATCAGAAGTCTCATATGACTCTGTATCATATGCACACTCAATGTCTACTGAATCAACGAAAGAAGCATCCACTGTCTTACCAGCTATAATATCCTGTGCAAGAGCAAGTGTAACAACGGCCTCGTTACTTACATTTTTGTAAACAGTCATCGTCTGAATACCATCTACAATATTCTTTAAATTTGCTTCATCACCATCCTGTCCTGTAATCAATACAGAATTAGAACCTGCATAGTCAGAAGTAATTGCCTGTGCAACACCAAGTGCAGTAGAATCGTTAGAGCAAAGCCATACATCAAGCTGGGTTCCATCTGCATAATAAGAAGAAAGAACGTTCTGTGCCCTCTCAAGAGCAGTATCTGTATTCCACTGATCCGTAGCAACAGCATCAAAATCTTTCTGACCAGATACAATCTTTAAAGTACCTGCATCAATGTATTCCTGCAAAACATCAATCGCCCCCTGGTAGAAATAAGGCGCATTGTTATCAGCCGGGTCACCTGCAGTGATTTCCATATTATATTTCTTATCGCCTGCATTCTTAAGATCAAGCTTATCCACAATAAACTCTCCCTGTAACTTACCTACTGTATAATTATCAAAGGATACATAGTAGGAAACCGCATCATTCTTAATCAAACGGTCATAAGAAATAACCGGAACCTTCGCATCGGCCGCCTCATTCATTGCTGTGTTCAATGCCTCACCATCAATTGCCGCAACAATCAGCAAGTCAACACCATCTGCAAGCATGTTCTGGATATCATTTACCTGTTTTCCTGAGTCATTATCAGAGAAGGTAAGAACCGTCTCATAACCCGCTTTCTTGAACTGATCATCCAGATATGCCCCATCGCGGTTCCAACGCTCCAAAGACTGAGTTGGCATGGAAATACCGATTTTACCACTTCCATCTGAACTGTTACCCTTCTTTTCGCTGCCGCTGGTTGCAGTCTTGCTGGAAGAATCCTTAGAAGCATTATCACTACCACATCCAACCAATACTGTAGCTGCCATTGCAGCGCCTAATAAAGTGCCCAATACTCTTTTTTTCATATTACATTCCTCCCTTACTTTTGATATTGTTAATATATCACAAATCAAACTGGATTTACTTGCTTTTTTCTGTATATTTTTATATTATGTTTCTGCCTTTCACACTCTAAAACAGGACAAAATTGTCATAGCAATTTTGTCCTGTACAAAAAAATCCTATTCTATCCTTTCGAAACCCTTTAAATCCCCTGTCAAGGCATCTTCTCCGGCATATTCAAATAGACTTCCTCTTTTAAATGGAATCCACTGTTAATAATTATTTCATTAATATTTTCTTTCGTTACACAGACAGGTTCCAGCGCCACATAAGAAATCCGATATTCCCCATTATTCAGCCCCTTGACATCCTTTCCTGTAATTTTTTCTTCCTTTGCCAGTGCAACCGCACATTCTGCTGCACGCTGTGCCAGCTTTTCCACAGGCTTATAAACCGTCATAAGCTGTGTTCCTTCTACGATTCTCTGACATGCCTCAAGGTCAGCATCCTGCCCTGTCACCAATACTCTGCCGGCCATCCTCTTTTCAGCAAGCGCCCGTACTACCCGACTGGCAATATCATCGTTTCCGCACATAATCGCATCCGCTTTGGAAACAACTGACATATGGGAATAAATATAATCTGCAGCAAGCTCCGCAAGCCAATTGCCAGCATGAAAAGACTCCAGAACCTTAACATCATTTTCTTTCATAATTTTCTTAAATTCCCCTTCTACCAGCGAAACATTATTGTCGCTTAAAGATCCCCCAAGCATCAGCACATTGCCGTCGGCAAGACCATTCTCCAGCAATGTATTTGCCATCATACCGCCAACCTTTGCATTGTCGAAGGAGATATATAAATCAATCTCTGCATCGTTTATCAGCCGATCATAGGCGATTACTTTAATTCCGGCAGCTTTGGCCTTTTCTACCGAATCCCTAAGCCCGTTGGAATCATTACATATGATTACAATGACATCCATATCTTTTTCGATAAAATAGTCAATTTGTCTTTTTTGTTCTGCAATTTCCCCATTCGCATTTTGAACATTAACTTCTGCGCCAAGTTCTTTCGCCGCAGATACAAAAACATCTTTATCCCTCTGCCACCTCTCTATCACGAAAGAATCAAAACTCATGCCAATTTTAATTTTTTCTTCTGTCTCTGTTCCAGAAATATTCTTTTTGCTGCCTGGAACGCTGCAAGAAGTAAATACAAGCGCCAGACATATAACCGCAATCCATTTTATTTTTCTAACTCTTTTCATTTTTTTCGATAATGCTCCTGTACATTTTTATATTCTGTCGGAGTAACACCGACGTTTTTCTTGAAAGAGCGGCTAAAATAATTAGGATCCGAATATCCGCACATAGAACAGATTTCTTTCATGGAATACTCTGTTGTACTAAGTAACTCCCTTGCCCTCTCCATACGGATATTGGTCAGATATTCTATAAAATTCTTTCCTGTTCCTTCTTTAAATATTTTGCTAAAATAATAGGGACTGATATTGACTGTCCTAGATACCTCATCCAGGCAAATATCTTTCTGGAAATTATTCTTGATATATTCCTCTGCCATTTCTATAATACTGTTGGATTTCTCTTCCCGTTTTCCCAAAACATTTTGACAGGCATTCATAAGCTTCTCTAAAAACCATTCCCGCAAAGCCACAACATTGTCTGTATTCATAATAGTAGGCAGATATTCTTGCCTGGCTGAAAATTGATACGTCATTCCACCCTTATTATAAGCAATGTACTCTGCATACAAAATAAACTCCAATATTTTAAGACGAATTGACATAATATTATTCCGATTACTCTCCACCATCCAGTTAAAGAAGCTTCTTGCAGTAGAAAGCACATTATTGATTCCTCCCTTTTCCAGTTCGCTAAACAGCTTTTTTTCCAAATGAACCGGATAGTCCTCTGTATAATCACAGCCAATTGGTAAATCATCTGCATGTGCAACGCTGCTTGTAGTCATAACCAAAGCATTTAACGCCTCATTATAAGAACCTGCCATCTCCTTAAGCATACCTACCCTGCCAATCCCGATTCGGAATCGAATGCTTGTTTTCTGGTGCATGCGGCGGACAAGTTCTCTTGTTTTTTCAATCAACTCAATTCTCTCATTATATTCCATTCTGTCTTTATCGTATGGAACTAAAATCGCAAGCTTATTTGACATAACTGTCCCTACAATACACTCAAAATACTCTTTGATGCATTCTCTCACTTCCTGATAATGCCGCTGCATTTTCACACTGCTGCCAACAGCATTTGTCATGTGGTTTCCAATCTGGTCGTCCCCACAGACAACAGACATCATATATGCATAGCTTTTATCAAATCCCAGCAGCGCTTTATAATTATCAATATCTTCTGCAAATTGCTCCTGTAGTAAAATATCATAAATTAATCCACTCTCGATAATCGGAATGACCGTTTCAAGCCTCTCCTTTATCAAAAGCTCGTTGCTTCTTTTCTCACGCTCCTCTTTAATGATTTCCATTCCCTTTTTTAAAACAGAAACAATCTTTGTCCGCTCCATTGGTTTTGTAATATATTCCAAAACCCCCAGTTTAATCGCTTCCTTGGCATAATCAAATTTGTCATAAGCAGACACTATAATAAAATGAACATTCTGGTTTCCCTTACGGATTTCTTTCATCGCTTCAATCCCGTTAATTCCTGGCATCTGAATATCCATAATCGCAATATCCGGCCGGAACTTCTCAGCAAGCTCTATAACACTTCTTCCCGTTTTTGCATATTCTACTATACATTCCTCTCCAAACTCTTTCTCAATAATAAATTTCAGGGAATCAATTACAATCCCTTCATCATCCGCAAGCATAATTTTATACATTGTCTTCCTCCCGTTCTTTCACAGGCAGATAAATAATAATTTCCGTTCCTTTATCTTCCCCTTCACTAAGAATCGACATAACATCTTCACTTTCCGTAAAAAGCTTCAGCCTTGCAATTACATTACCCATCCCGATTCCATTAGAGTCTGTGTTGAGATTTTCTTCTTTATAACTGCCATTTAGGATTTTTTCTATTACATCCTGTCTGATTCCGACACCATTATCACGAATACTGATACAGGCTGTATCATCAATTCGGTAGACCGACAGCCAGATTTTTCCCTCTCCTGCCATTTCACGAATTCCATGGTTAACACAGTTTTCCACAATCGGCTGTAAAATCATGCTTGGCATTTCAACGGCTAAAAGAGAATCGTCTGTCTTTTTCTCATAATGAATATCTCCGGAAAATCGAACATTTAAAATATAGATATAATTGTCCACCAGCTCAATCTCATCCCAGATAGTAACATTCTCATTTCCTTTTCTTACATTGTAACGAAAGAACTCTGCCACATTCTGCACATACTCGTATGTCCGGTCTGCCTCCTCAAGCATAGCAAGCTGTACGCCCGCATTCAGCGTATTGAACAAAAAGTGGGGATTAATCTGTGCTTGCAGATATTTTAACTGTGCGTCCTTTAAATGTGCTTCCATCAACAATTCCTTTTCCTTCATCAGACGCTCTACTTCCATGCTGTGGCGAATCCGTTCTATATAATCTCTGATACTGATGACCATCTGGTTAAAAGCCCCCGTTACCACTCCGATTTCATCTTGGGAGTGCACATCCAGAAGTTCTATCTCAAAATTTCCTTTCGCCACCTCATTTGCAGATTTTGCCAGTGTTTTTAGCGGATAAATAATGGCGCCGACCAATTTTATAATAATGCTGACATTCATAAAAATAATGACCATAATAATGCCAATGCAAACCATTTCAAAAATACGAAATGCCCGTGCCAGTTCATCATAATCTGCTGAATTGCTTTTGAACTGCTGATTGTTCAAGCTTTTGATATAGGTGTTTATATAATCATACATCTTCGCTGCACTCTCATACCGAACCCTGTATTTTTCAATATTACGCCCACGCTTAGCCTCAATTGCTTGGTCTGTTATCTGCAGATACTGCACAGACATATGTCTGATATTTCTTTTCATGCGGTCAAAAGCACTGCCGCTGACCGCATCGTTTAACTCCTCCGCAAGCGCCATATAATTCTGGGAGCTGCGGTAATATTCCTCCAGAGAGTCACTTGTCTTAGCATTCAGATAATTAGTCATATGATTTTGTACATCATCCAGCACACCTGATAATTCATTCAGCTTCAGGTTATCCCGATAGACTAACTCCATCTTATTAGACATCTGGTTGATTCCCAGAATCAAAAGAATATTGACCAGACAAACAAACAGATTAGTCAATATATAAATGCTGCTAATCTTGCCCTGCAAAGAAAGCCTGAAAAGACGGTATAATTTATTCTTCATTTTCCGCTTCACCTCCCAGATACTGGGCAATATTTTCTTTATTAATCAGTGCAATATCCGCAATAAAATACTGGCTGGTATTTCCAACCGTATTATATTCTGTCAGCGCATCCACACAATATTTTCCCATCTGCATCGTATTAATCGATACCGTTGCATAGATTACATTTCTGTCAATTGCTTTCATAATTGTTTCAGAATCATAATATCCAAGAATATGAACCTGTCCGACTTTGTTGTAATCCACAACCGCCTGATAGACGCAGGTCGTGTTTAACTCATTTAAACATATGATAATATCCGGCAATTCATTTTTCATAAAAATATCCCGAATCGATTCCTCCACACAAAAGGCATTTGTATCATCAATGGAAACAATAGATAACTCAATTTTTGCGCTGTTTTGCCTCTCCTTTTCTATCGTTTCCTGAATACCGGAATAAAGAATGTTCTGCCCGGCATCTTGTGCAGAGGCATTGACCAGAACCATTACTTTCACAGGCCTTGTTGGATCAAAGATTACAGATAAATCGTTATCTTCTCCTGCCGCCTTTACCTGCACTTCAGAACGCTGCTTTTCCTGTACGATTTCAAGTACCTCTTTACCATATTCTTTTCCTAAATCATAACTTCCAATCCCTACAAAAGTACACCGTTCACTCTTTGTATTATCATTATATAATGTAACAACTGGTATTCCCTTTGCGGTCGCTTCATTGATAAGCTCTGCCATTTTGGCGCTTTCATCTGCCACAACAATAATGCCGTCTACTTCAGAAGCAATCGCTATACACATCAGGTCTTCTTTTGAATAATTGTTATCAAACGAACCATTTAAAAAATCAACATAGCTGTTTTCTGCAATGGCAACTTCATAGGCTCCTTCATAAATAGACTGCCAGAGTGAAGTATTCGTATCTTCCGCAATCATGACATAATATTTATCATATCGATTGGCTGCCGCTTCTGCCGAAAAATTTTTAATATAATACCGAAAAATTAGAATGCCTGTAATTGTTGTTGCCACAACCAGAAGAACCATCGTAACCAAATACCCTGCATAGTTATTTTTCTTCATTTTGATCCGCTTCATCATTTCCACCTCCGCATCACATAGAGAGAACGGATAACTACGTGTTTAAGCTTCACAACATTTTGCCAGGCACCTGTTCAAACAGATCACTGTCAAGTGTTTTTTCAACCTGTCACCATCGTTATAAAGCAACCTTCATGAACAGTTCCTTATCCTGCATAAACTGAATTGTATTATAAAGCACCAATACATCAGTCGGTTTATATTTCCGCAAAAGCATATCCACTCCTATATTTAAATGGCGCATATCTGCTACCACGATGTTTTCATAATCCTCTGCAAGAAATGGTATAAAACAGTTTGCAAAAGAATCTTTTATCATAAGGAGAGTTTCCTTATTTTTCACGCCGCCAGAGATTTCCAGGACTGCCTGGTTTCCGCCAAAAAATACGCTGTATTTATCCTTTTTCTTTAAATATTTTTTCTGGTAAAAGGTATGCTCCGTCTTTTCCCCAAGATTATATACAACCGTCATTTCCTCTTCCGGTTCATAAATACTGATCTCATCTTTTTGGGAATACATATTTACCTTTGCATGTGTTGTCCCCAGAAAGCTATCTGTAACCTTTTTCAGTTTTTTCTTTGGCTCTGCCTTTTTCATCTCCTTTCCACAGGCTTCCAGATAAGAAACATACCCATACCATGCACCAACGGTTGTCCAGTGATGGTCTGTTTTATAAAAAATAGGTTCTTTTCTGTGCTTTTGCAAGGTTTCATAGACAGGAACCATTACATTTTCAGGAAGCTTCTTTTCTAATTTTCGATAAAAATTATTTTCATCATATGTCTTTGCAAAAGCTGGCAAAGTATTGCGAAGCGTATATGTTTTAGACGGAACCATCATCACTTTAACATTAGCTTCTTTTGATGCCTGCTTTACAAGCTTTCCAAGCGCTTTTATATTCTTATCTGCAATTTTCTCGTCAATATCTTCTTTTGTATATTTTTCCAGAAGATATCCATCCTTCCCAAAATAGACGCCGTTTGACTCTTTTTTCCCAAATGCCCTTTCTGCTTTTGTCTGAAACCTCACCCATAAATCCCTATTTGGGAACTGGTCACTAAGATAAGCCTCATATTTTTTCTGAAACGTCCCATTCCGCACTTTTTTTACGGAAATCTTTGGAAAACCCTGTAATATCCTGTTTTCAGCAGAAGAATAGGTCTTGTCCTTCTGAAATATGCCAACGGACATAGCACTGAAAATCATCATGAAAAATATCAATGCCGGCAGCAGCCGAAAGAAGCGTTTCATACTTATTTCCTCCCATAAAAAGGATTGAAATTCCTTCATTCAAATTCATTTTAAAATCTGAAATATAAAAATGGATTATATGTACCATTTACCAGATATGCAACCGATATCAGAAATACTACGATCACAAATACTGTTTTTAACAGATTTGAAAGGATTTCATTTTTATTGCAAATCCATGTGCCGGCTTTCACTGGTAACCTGGTGCTGCCAATCACTAAAAAAATAAAAAGCACAACATTACTGACAATCAGATACATGGTATCTGTATTGACAAACCCAGCGCCTGCCCTGCCAGCCATCGCACTTACAAAGTTCCTGTGATGCGCAATATCTTCCCACGCAAAAAGAAGCCAGCCAAAATATATGATAATAAGCGCATAGATATGCCTAAGAAAAGCCGGAAGTTTATTGAGGATTTTTAATAAACCAAGCTTTTCTGCTACCAGGAAAAAGCAGAAATACATACCCCATGCGATAAAATTCCAGCTTGCTCCATGCCATAGCCCGGTTAGGAACCACACAATAAAAATATTGGAAAAAGTCCTTACCATCCCTTCTTTGCTTCCCCCAAGCGGAATATATACATATTCCTTGAACCATGTACCTAGTGATATATGCCATCTGCGCCAGAATTCCGTAATACTTTTAGCCAGATATGGATAATTGAAATTTTCAGGGATTGTAAACCCAAAAACAGACATCAGTCCGATTGCCATATCGGAATATCCCGAAAAATCAAAATAAATCTGCAGTGCAAACATAAGAATCCCAAACCATGCAGATACCGTCGTAAGTTCTTTTTCGGAATAAGCTGTAACGGTCTTAAAAATTTCACCTGCCTGATTTGCTAAGATCACTTTTTTCCCAAGCCCGGCCACAAACCGAAGAGTACCATAGGACAGCTTTTCTATGGTACTCTTCCTTTCCCTTAGCAAAACAGAAATATCTTTAAACCTTACAATCGGCCCTGCGATAAGCTGGGGAAACATCGCAACATAGGCACCAAAATTAATGATATTTTTTTCAGCTCTGGCATCTTTCCTGTACACATCAATCGTATAGGACATTGTCTGGAATGTATAAAAGGAAATGCCTATCGGCAGCGCAAGTTCTTTTACCTTGATATCCATTCCTGTCACATCATTCCATACACCAGTGATAAACCCTGTATATTTAAATACACAAAGAAGTGATAAATTTATCAGGACTGACAAAAACACAAAAATTCCTGCCGCTTTTTTCCTGTCCCTGTTTATAAAAAAACCTGCCAGCCCTCCATTAATATAATCTACAACTGTCGAAAACAACATAAGGACGATATAAACAGGCTCTCCCCATGCATAAAACACAAGACTAGCAAAAAACAGCACCAGATTTTTCCATGTATTTTTCATACAGGAGGGCGTTATAAAGTAAAGAATCATAACACATGGCAGAAAGCGGAATAAAAACAGCAGACTGCTAAAAACCATAAAAATCCTCCATTATTTAAATAATGCTTTAATGGCAGAAACAGCTTTCTGGTTTTGTGCCTGATATGCCTTTATGATCTGTTCTTCTGTTCCTGTCTCTTCCAACTTACTGTCAATAGTACCAAGCATAATAAAAAATACATAATTCCCTTTTACGTAAACCCTGGATGCCTGTATTTTTAATACATTCATTGGATACTGATTCGTATCCTCAATTAATCCCTGCCTGTAAGCTGTAAGCTTCTTTTTAATCTTTGCTTTTGTTGTCTTATTTTTTGCCTTTGCAATAACAAGCGTATCAACATGTACGCTCATCATTGGTATCTCTGCCCGGATATCCGTATACCAGGAAGAAGAAATCCCATAACGCTGCTTAATCTCTTTTTCTGATAACGTAATATCTGCCAGATAACCATCGCCATATTTTTTAACAATCGCATTGTATATCTTCTTAACCGATGGCTCTTTTTTCTTAGCCGCCTCTGCAACAACGGCCGTATTGTCCAACAATGAAACAGGTGCAATGCTCCCTGCTGTTAATGAAACCGCCAGTAAGGCAGCCAGTAGTTTTTTTCTCATACATCAACCTCCTATTTATATAACTTAATATTTACTTTACATTATTGTGCCACTGAAAGTATTATACCCCACTTCGGTCAATAAGGCAACTGGCTATCAAGCACCTGATAAAATATATCACTATCAAGCGTTTCTTTCATAAAAAAAATCATTTTTCTATACCACTCTTCCATCTCTTTTCCCGATCTTTTCCATTTGATGAAAAACTCCCTGATATAAATTTTTTTCATTACTTCCTCTACACATTCTCCCAAAATCACTTCTGCCCGTTCTGCTTCTTTCATTTTGATAGTTCCATTTTTTTCTGACAATGTAGAAAAATAATCAATATCCAGCAGAGTGACCTGTTTGCTTTCTTTTAATTCCCTGTCAATGTCATATGGCACCGCAAGGTCAATCAAAAGCCTTTCCTTCCCTTCTGCCCATTTTTCATACTCTCTTCTTGTCAATGTATAATGCGGGCTTAAAGTCGCACTGACAATTGCATCTGCTTTGGAAACGCACTGGTATCGCCTGTCAAAATCTTCTAATACAATGTTATCTTTCTGTGCTGGAAATATCTCTTCGCCCTGATGTTTTTTCCTCTGGGTTCCAATCACAGAAATCCCCTTTGCCATTAAATCCTTTGCCACAATCGAACCAATTTTTCCTGTTGCTCCAATTACAAGAACCGTCCCATTCTCTCTTTCTGATAACTTGAAATACTCCTCGATTGCATTTGCTGTCAATGTTCCGATTGACACTGGCGTAGCAGACAGACGTGTTCCTGTTTTAGATCGTCTTGCACAATGAATCGCCTCCTGAAAAACAATATGTATTTCCCCATCCGCCATATTTTCCAGTACAGTATCCTGATAAGCTTCCCTGACCTGATGCAGGATTTCATCCTCGCCAAGAACCATGGAATCCAGGCCACAAATCACCCGAAATAAATGGCGCACTGCCTTTTTTCCACTATAATAAAAACATTCTGTTTTAATACATTCCCTGTCAATCCCTTTTTGAAGAAATAAGCCTTCCTCTACAGCTTCCAACGCCTTCTTTCCCCCTGTTACGTAAATCTCACTACGGTTACAGGTACATAATACCACCCCGCCACAAACCTCTTTCTGCCCCCGCAAAAAAGACAGAAACTGCTTTTGCTCTTCAGGCAAAAATGCAAATTTCTGTCGTATGGAAAGTAGCGATTTTTTAAAACTAACACTAATACAAAACATTTTATTTCCATGCCTCCCACAGGCTGTAATTTCTTAGAATTTATTACCTTGTTACGATTCACAGCTTATTTCAAGGAAAGCAGAATTTTGGAAAAATCAATTTCCAAATCTTCATATATTCCGGCTTTCACAATATCATTCAATGAATACTCTTCCATAGAACCATTTTCAAAGTTATATACCGTTATCCTGTTTTTCAAAACATCTACAATCCAGTATTCCCGCATACCAGAACTCTGGTATTTTGACAATTTTAATAAATAGTCCATATATCGGCTTAATGGTGAAACAATCTCAACAACCCAATCTGGAGCACCTTTACACCCCTGATCCGTAAGTTTTTCTCTATCACAGATTACACTGATGTCCGGTTCAACATAGTTTTTATCGTCTGCATTTAGAAATACAGCAAACGGTGCTGGATATATTTTACATATGCCATTTTTATATTCTATATAATCTGCAATTCTTCTATATAAGATGCCAAGCACCTCCTGATGCTGCCTGCCTGGCGCTGCCTGCATATACATTTGCCCGTCCAGTAATTCTGCCCTTTCCCCATCTGACAATGCATAAATGTCTTCCACAGTAGAATTTTCAACGTTCTGTGCAAATGCCATAATCCTACACCCTTCTCATCTGGCTATTAAAATGATTCTACCATCATAATGGGCAAAAAGCAATGAAAAACCCCGCACTCGTGCAGGTTTTTTCATTGCTTGGTTACTGTTCATGGCTATCTAAACATCAGATATAATTTCCATCTGTAACGGCAGTTCCCTCGTATTCCGACTGCTCCTGAATATATTTCGCCACATCTTCTACAGAAGGACCGTATTTTTCCCAGTCTGTAACAGGCTTTTCCATCTTTTCTAAGAAAAGCCTTTTCTGCCTGCTGTCTGTCAAAAGCAAGACAACAATTCCTGCCCTGTGCAGATGTTTTATCACCTGTTCTACATTTTCTCCTTTTGATGGAGCATAAAGATAGGTATGTCTTCCATTCAAATGAAGCTGTTTTTCGATATCCTCCACAAATTCCCTGCCTACACCCTTTCTACTGCTGTCAAATACTACCGTAACAGCCTTCTGCCCTTTTAATGCCGCTCGTGACTGGCGGTCTACCCTTCCTTCGTATACACTGTTTTCTTCTTCCTCTACATTTTCTACCACCCCACAGGCAGAAGTCATATTACTGATACGGTCTATCAGTATGAATTCTCCTAATGCTTTATGGTTCCTAAAAGTATCTGCTACGATTTTATCTGCAAGAGATATCTTACATACCGCAATTTCATTTTTCCCAAGTGACGTGGCTTTTTTATGTTCTCCTGAATTGACATCTACCGCATACAAAATCTCTGTTACAATTCCCGGAATTGTCTTTGTCCCCAGTTTAAAAAAGAAATTCTTTCCGGTATACAATTCTTCATCATCCATCCAAAGAAGTGTTGCTTTAAGGGCAGACACTGTCTTTGCCTCGGAACCAGCAGACAATACGCTTCCCCTTGACACATCAACCTCCCTGTCAAGCTGTATCGTTACCGGCTGCCCCTTTTTTGCTGTTTTCCCTTCTTTATTCCCAACATATATACTCTTTATGTTCGCTGTTTCATTTCCTGGAAGAACTGTAACCTCATTTCCGACAGAAATTTCCCCTGCCTCAATCTGCCCCTGAAATCCACGAAATGTATGGTCAGGACGGCATACTCTCTGTACTGGCATATAAAATCCCTGCTCACTATTATCCTCAGAAATATCTAACTCCTCCAGATAAGGAAGCAGTGCCTTTTTCTGATACCATGTGATATTTTCCGAAAGCTTTGTCACATTATCCCCTTCTGTAGCAGAAACCGGAATAATCTGTACTTCTGGAAGTGACAGCTCTTTTGCAAGCTCTTCTATCTGTTTTTCAATCTCACGAAATCTTGCCTCCTGATAGCCAACCAAATCCATTTTGTTAACAGCAAATACAAAATAGCGAATTCCCATCAGCGCACAGATTCTTGCATGCCTTCTTGTCTGCACCAATACTCCCTGTTTTGCATCAATGAGAATCACTGCAAGGTCAGCAAAAGACGCACCAACCGCCATGTTTCTGGTATATTCCTCATGTCCTGGGGTGTCTGCCACGATAAAACTTCTCTTATCCGTTGTAAAATAACGGTACGCCACATCAATCGTGATTCCCTGCTCTCTTTCTGCCATTAATCCATCTAACAGCAGAGAATAATCAATCGCTCCATTTCTGCTCCCTACTTTACTGTCAAGTTCCAAGGCTTTTTCCTGGTCAGCATAAAGCAATTTGGAATCATATAAAATATGGCCAATTAAGGTTGACTTTCCATCATCAACACTTCCACAAGTAATAAATTTTAATAATCCACTCATAATTAGAAATAGCCCTCTCTCTTTCTCCGTTCCATGCTTCCTGCCTCTTCTGTATCAATTACTCTTGTTGTCCTCTCAGAAGAAACAGCGCTCAACGTTTCCTCAATAATCTCATCTAATGTCGATGCTGTCGATTCGCATCCGCCAGTCAAAGGATAGCATCCTAAAGTACGAAAGCGCACACTCTTTGTTACAGCCTCTTCCCCTGGCAATAGCCGCATACGCTCATCATCGACCATAATAATATTCCCATCACGAAATACGACAGGACGCTCTTTTGCAAAATAAAGCGATGGAATTTCTATCTCTTCTCTTTTTATATATTGCCAGATATCTTTCTCCGTCCAATTGGATAGGGGAAATACTCTGACTTCTTCTTTTTTGCGGACCTTTGGATTATACAATTTCCACATTTCCGGTCTCTGGTTTTTCGGGTCCCATGCATGATTCTCATTTCGGAAAGAAAAAATACGCTCCTTTGCCCTTGATTTTTCCTCATCTCTCCGTCCGCCTCCAAATGCAGCCGTAAACCCATAAAAATCTAAAGCTGCCTTTAATGCCTGCGTCTTCATAATATCTGTATAGGCAGAACCATGGTCAAATGGATTAATCCCCTGACGGACGCCTTCTTCATTGATATATTCCAACATCTCAATACCAAGTTTTTTTGCTATCCTGTCACGAAACGCAATCATTTCCTTAAATTTCCAGGTTGTATTTACATGTAAAAATGGAAATGGCGGTTTTTCTGGATAAAATGCCTTCATTGCCAGATGAAGCATAACGGAACTGTCCTTTCCTATCGAATATAACATTACCGGCTTCTCACAGTCTGCTGCGACTTCCCGGATAATATAAATGGCTTCTGCTTCCAGTTCATCAAGATGTGAATTTTCGCTCATTTTTTCCCTTCTTTCTATAATTAAAATTACTTACTTGTTTCATTTGAGATGCACTGTTGCCTAATACTGATTCGATTCCCTTTTATCAACAGCAATCTCTTCTATTGTCCCATCTGTTTTTTTCACCCTCCAAATCAAAAAACTCCCTTTTTCTGATACGGTCATCTTTCCACCTCTTCCGCCAAGCTCTGTACCAAGATAAAGTGCGATGGCACCAAATTTGCATTCCTTGATGCAGGAAGCACACCCCCAGCAATCCTTTGGATATTTCATAACCGCAGTACCATCTTTCTCTTGTTTCATCAAACCTCCCGGGCAGACTAAAACACACTTTCCACATCCGGTACACCGCTTCCGGTCAATTACAATGCTCATACTGCCCTTCCTTTCCTACCAGATCCCTGTAAAAAATTTTGAGTGTTCCATTCTCATATCGTGAATTGACATACTTCATCCACTCCTGGCTCTTTTGAGGATAATCTGTATTTTCTGCAAAACTGTGCCACCTGGTTTCTTTTCTGCCTTCCAGATGGGCAATCACAGCAAGGCAGACCAACAGACGTTCCTTTAATTCATATACAAACATCAGCTCATGCATATCTCCTGCCGCCACATTGTCTGACAGAAGCATTAACTGCTTAATCTTTTCCCTTGCAATTCCAAGCTGCCTTTCATTATATTTGTAATGGGATGTAATACCGCCCGCATAGCAATCCATCACCTTTTGCATTGCTTCTTCCAGTTCCTCTATTGAATATATCGTTTCTGTATTTCCAAGAAAACGGTTATATTCTTTTACTTGATCCCGCATTCTGTCAGATGCTGTATCCTGCTTTCCACTTCTGTCCGCTTTTTTATCAAATTGCGTATTGTGGGTATCATTTCTTTTTAATGCTTCTATCATATGTTCTGCTGCGATCTCTGCTTCTGCCATAGCGCCTGTTACATATTTCTGTGGACATCCCCCTGCTACATCTCCGGCGGCATACAATCCATGAATAGTTGTCTGGCGGTTCGTATCCACCCAATAGCCGCTTGCCGTATGTCCTCCCACAATATAAGGCTCTGTCCCCTCAATTTCTACATTTTGTTCCGATGCCCCTTTCCCGGATTCCATCCACTTTAAAGTCTGAGACGGAGCCATATTCAGATACGCTTTTTTTAATGATTCTTCCTCTTTCTTAGAAATTCCTTCTGTTTTCAGATAGCATGGCCCTCTTCCCTCCAGATTTTCCATTACGGTCCCATAAACACGTTCTGAAGTAGTCAGCCCATATTTCGTTTCATAAACCTCTCCCTTTTCATTCACCTGTTTTGCACCAACGCCCTGTGCCAGTGTCCCCGTTGGAGCAATTGTGTCCTTACAGCGAAGGGCAATAAACCGCATTTCAAACGTTGTCATCTCTGCACCACATTTCATGCCCATCGCATAACCTGCGCCTGTGTTAAACGGCGGATACCACATTTTATGCCGGGAAAAACCTGGATTATTAGGCCGATATAGTCCAGCCGCACCACCTGTCGCACACAAGACCTTTTTTGCCCTTATCTCATAGGCGCTGCTGTCTTCTATCGAAAATCCTATGGCGCCTATGATTTCATTATTTTCTACAATATAATCTGTTATGTTTACCCGGTTTAACACAGTAACAGCTTCCAGTTTTTTTACGGCATCTGCTAACAAAGGCTTTATATTTTCCCCATTTATCTTGATATTTCTGCTCCCTCTTGCAACATATCTGCCGCCTTCATCTTTCAGAAATACAAGCCCAAGCTCTTCTAATCTTTCTGCCACCTGGTTTAACCGTTCTGACATCGTAAACAATAAATCTTCCCGTACAATACCATCTGCATCCTTTTTGGCATATTCTACATAATCCTGTGGTGTATTTCCTTCTACAATATACGCATTCAGGGCATTAACACCTGCCGCCAGACAACCACTTCTCTTTATATTTGCCTTTTCCGCAATAATCACCGAATAGCCAGACCGCTCACGAATTGTAAGCGCTGCATAGCAGCCTGCCGCACCGCCTCCAATAATCAAAATGTCCGTATTCAAAACTTTTGTTATATCAATCTGCATCATTTTCCTCATTTCCTCAGCCGAAACCAGTTCACTTAGCAAACAGGGTTCATTTTACTTTACGCTCCTTTTACCAACTTACATATAGATTTAATAGGTTTATAGACAATAATTTCTGGGCAGCAATGGAAAGGAGCCATATGCTTTCTTACATATACCTATATCCCCTTTCCATACTACCTCTGTCGTCTTACTTTAAATTACATAATTATCTGCACCGGTTTCGTTTTCCATTAAATCAGCAAGTGTAATTCCCTCAAAATATTCTTCTGTTATTTTTTCCAGTCCCGCCCACATTTTCAGTGTTTCACACTCTGCAGCCCTTTCACAGCGATTGGGCTTTTTCTCTAAACAGGCAACAGGGGCAAAAGAGCCTTCCATTAATTTCAAAATACTTCCTATGGTATATTCTTCTGGTCTTTTTACAAGCTTATAACCCCCTCCTTTTCCACGGAGAGATTTTAAAAAATCATTTTTGCTTAGCACTGCCACAATGGATTCCAAATATTTTTCAGAAATTCCCTGTCTTTTTGCAATATCCAGCAAAGGAATGTATTCCTCTGAGCTTTGCTTTGCCAGGTCTAACATCACCCTGACTGCATAACGTCCTTTCGTTGATATTTTCATCCGTCTCCCTCATTCTTATGCTATGCATTAAACAATGCTGTTGACAAATACCTGTCTCCTGAATCTGGAAGCAGCACGACAATTGTCTTCCCCTTGTTCTCCGGCCTTTTTGCCAGAATTGACGCTGCTTTTAAAGCAGCCCCGGAAGAGATACCAACTAAGATTCCCTCACTGGTAGCGAATGCCCTTCCCTCTGCAAAAGCATCATCATTTTCTATAGTAATTACTTCATCATATATTTTTGTATTTAATACTTCTGGCACAAATCCAGCTCCAATTCCCTGAATTTTATGCGGGCCGCCAACTCCTTTTGACAATACCGGGCTTGCAGCAGGCTCCACTGCCACCACTTTAATATCTGGATTTTTAGACTTTAAGTATTCTCCTACACCAGTAACCGTACCTCCCGTACCAACACCTGCCACAAAAATATCAACTGCTCCATCTGTCTGTTCCCAGATTTCTGGCCCAGTCGTGGTTTTATGGACTTCTGGATTTGCTGGATTTTCAAACTGTCCCAAAATAATAGCGCCTGGTGTAGACTTCTCTAACTCTTTTGCCTTTTCAATCGCACCTTTCATCCCCTTGGCGCCCTCTGTCAATACTAACTCCGCTCCATAAGCCTTTAATAAATTTCTTCTTTCCACGCTCATCGTATCTGGCAATGTGAGGACTGCCTTATACCCCTTTGCGGCAGCAACGGCTGCCAGGCCAATTCCGGTATTTCCTGATGTTGGCTCAATAATTGTTGCGCCTGGCTGCAAAGTTCCTTTTTTCTCTGCATCTTCAATCATCGCAAGGGCAATTCTGTCCTTTACAGATCCCGCCGGATTCAGATACTCTAACTTAGCCAAGAGAACGGCATCTGTCACACCCGCCTTTGGTGCATAATGGTTTAATTTTAAAATCGGAGTTCCCCCGATTAACTCCGTTGCATTTTCCTTAATCTGACTCATTGTTCATCCTCCTTTATTTCAAGCAATCAACCTATTCCTATAAACCTATTTTATTTGTAGGTATATTGATTATAGAATTAATTCAAATATTTGTCAAGATAAAAATACAGGATCTCTTTCGTCCCGTTACTATTCATGGCACACAATTTTTGTAAAATGTCTTATTTTGGCTAACTAATAGAACAGTGTAGACATATAGAAAAAGCAGGATACCTTTTCAGATTTCCTGCTTGGGTATACCACTGGCGGGCGGCAAATTATTTAGTCTTTGATAGGCTGTCAGTTCGACAAACTGGATATTTCAAGTGTCTTAGAACCTGTAAATAATTATAGTAAACGCATAAAATACATGCGTTTACTATAAATTAAACAACTTGCTTGCCTGTTTTTTCGATTGCACCATCAAAAAGCCTCGCCGTAGCCCGCTACGTTGCTAAGCGCCAGTGGCGCTTGTTTAGCAAGGACCGAAGCGGAGCGTAGAACTACGTTTTTTTTCTTTGCACTCGGAAAAACATTCTTCGCAACTTGTTCCTTTAATTTATTTACAGTTCCTTAACATTACAAATTTTTCTATTTCTTTCTTACCGGAATCCATAGTTCACAGAATAGGCCACTTCTTCCGTTTTCAAAATATATTTCATAGTCTGTTCCTGCTTCCGATTCATACCCCATTTGTGGCAAAAATTCCTTATAGAACTTTGACCAAGTATCACCGATGCAATCACCATCTTCACCAATACAATCAAATACAACATAAGTTCCCGGTCTCAGATTGCGAATCGCTTCTACTAAATTTTTATCATGGCACTCTCCCCAAAAATCAGGAATATCATGATTTTCCTCATCATTAATGATTTCATTTCTAAAACTTCTTACTAATGCAATAAATTTCTGTTCCTTTGTTTGTACGATTCTGTAATCCATACTTTTACCACCTTCCACAATTATTTTAATAACAAGTGGATTGAAAAGTAAGAGCTTCGCAGATTCTTCTCTCACAAATTTAGGTGCGATTCCATGAAACCTTGTAAATGCCTTTGTAAAACCCTCTGGTGTTTCATAACCATACTTTAGAGCAATGTCTGTTATTTTTGCATTTGTTTCTACAATTTCTCTCCCAGCTAATGACAGCCTGCGGTTGCGAATATAGGCATTGGCAGTCATCCCTGTAAGAAAACTAAATGCCCTATGAAACTCATAGCTTGAAGTGTGCACCTGCTTCGCTACATCTTCATAGTTGATTTCCTCCATAATATGCTCTTCCATATAAGTAATTGCCTGTTGCATTGCTACTATCCACTCCATACTTTTTTCCTCCTGTTGAAGTCTATTGTAGAAGCAATTTTAAATGATTACATTTCCTGGCTTGCGAAAAGTTGTCAGGTGAAAATTCCGATTGTCACTGGCTCCATTATACGTTATACCCTTGAAAAAGTATAGCCATATTTCGAAAAACTTGCCGTATGGGAACGGCTTGCAACACCACACAAGCCCGAATAGGCGGGAATTTATGAAAGCAAGTAATTATTTTCCCGGTTTGCAATCTGTAAACCGACTAAAGAGCTTGACCGCCTGTTCCGTAAAATCTACGAGGATAATGTCAATGGAAAGCTGTATCAGGAAGCCTACACTGGCACAAAAACTGAAGGCAGGAAAGAATTTAATAAGATGCTGTCTGCTGTAAATGAAAGTTGCTGTTTTTTAGATACAATTCAACAAATGCTTCCTCTGATACAGGCGCTTTTTGTTGTCAACATGTGGTTGCTTCTTTTAAAATCTCATGTAATGCATTTCCGCTGCTTGTATGGCATCTTACAATATCCGTCTTTTTCCTGCTTGCCTCCATAACAGCGCAATGCGCCATTTTATGGGAGATTGTATTGGTAAACAGAATCAACAAATCCGGACTGCCAATCTGCTCTCCCATTCTTGCGCTCATCTGCGTAAAAACCTTTGCCTTACAATGATATTCTTTACAAATTTTTTTATACTGCTGTACCATACGGTCGTGGCCGCCTACAATCACTACACTCATATTTCCCTCACTTCCAGGGCACCTCTAATAACCAGTCCTATTTTCAGCCTAAAACACTTCACCTGCTGAGCCATAAAACAAAGAAACAAAAATTAAAAAAATGCCCTACTCTTAATACTATATTACAATTTGCTTATACAGACCACCATTAGGTTATACTAACCAGCATTAATAATACCTAATTTACATCAGACTGTCAATACATAATCTGGCAAACTTTCTCCTTGACGAATACAGAAAAATAGGAAATACTATTTAAAAACCTATTAATATATGGAGGGCATGTATGAAAATTACACATATTAAAACACTATACCGACAAACAGAACAATACCTTAACAAAAAGATTACCGTCTGCGGCTGGATACGAAGCCTGCGTGACTCAAAAACTTTTGGCTTTATTTCTCTGCACGACGGAACTTTTTTTTCACCACTACAGGTGGTTTTTGATGATACTCTGCCAAACTTTCGTGAAATCTGCAAATTGAATATCAGTTCTGCCCTGACCGTTACTGGAACTTTAGTAGCGACACCACAGGCAAAGCAGCCATTCGAAATACAAGCAGAAGCTATCTGCATTGAGGGAGAGTCCACCCCTGATTATCCACTGCAAAAGAAACGTCACACTATGGAATATCTGCGGACAATCCCACATCTTCGCCCACGCACAAACACCTTTCAGGCAGTTTTTCGTGTTCGTTCCCTGATTGCCTATGCAATTCACAAATTTTTTCAGGAACGGGATTTTGTCTATGTGCACACTCCGATTATTACTGGAAGTGACTGCGAAGGTGCCGGAGAAATGTTCCAGATTACTACAATGGATCTGGAACATCTGGCAAGAACACCAGACGGAGCCATTGACTATTCCCATGATTTTTTTGAAAAACCAGTCAGCCTTACGGTCAGCGGCCAGCTCAACGGGGAAGCCTATGCCATGGCATTTCAGAACATTTATACTTTTGGACCAACCTTCCGTGCGGAAAACTCCAATACGGCAAGGCATGCGGCAGAATTCTGGATGATTGAACCAGAAATCGCTTTTGCCGACTTACAAGATGATATGGATTTGGCAGAACAAATGCTAAAATTCATTATTTCTTATGTGATGGAAAACGCCCCAGAAGAACTTCAATTTTTTAATCAGTTTGTAGACAAAGGACTTTTAGAACGACTGAACCATGTCCTTCATTCTGAATTCGGACATATCACCTATACCGAAGCAATTGAACTATTAAAACCACACAACGATACATTCCAGTATAAAGCAGAATGGGGCTGTGATTTGCAGACAGAACATGAACGTTATCTGACGGAACAGATTTTTAAAAAGCCAGTATTTGTAACAGACTATCCGAAAGAAATCAAGGCATTTTATATGAAACTGAATGAGGATAAAAAGACGGTTGCTGCCATGGACTGCCTTGTACCTGGCATAGGAGAAATCATTGGAGGAAGCCAGCGCGAAGACAATTACACTTTATTATTACAGCGAATCGAAGAAAACAATATGAATCCTGAGGACTACGCTTTTTATACTGATTTAAGAAAATATGGTACCGCACAGCATGCCGGTTTTGGCCTTGGTTTTGAACGCTGCGTCATGTATCTGACTGGCATTACGAATATACGTGATGTCCTGCCATTTCCACGTACTGTAGGAAACTGCCAGCTTTAGAGCTGTTTGAAAAATCATTCCCACAATCTTCACCCAATGCTTTACGTTCTTATCAGGTGCGGCACAGCCTTTCCTAGAGCGTGTTTTGGAGCGGCACTACTGCCGCTCCAAATAATAACCTGATTTATAAATCGACCGGATTGCATACTGTGTTTCCCTCATTTTATACCGTAGCTGCTTAACAACTGTATCAACTACCCGTCTGCATTTTGGCATTTGATTTTCCCAGGCAGCAGATAAAATATCTTCCCTGCTTAAAATTTTATCTTTACTATGTACAAAACAATGAAACACCAACATCTCTTTTGGTGTCAGCAGAATCTTTCTTGTTCCTATTTTTATCTGATGCGCAGGAACATTTTCATAGATGTCTGGATAATCTGTATTGGAATATTCAGAATCTTTCTTTTTGGAAAAACTGTTTTTTAGCCTTGCCGCAAAAATGCGTATATCCTTTCCTTTCATAATATAATCATCTGCACCGGCACAAAGAACAACAAGTTCACGTTCCTCCCGGCTGCAGTCGCTTAAGAACAGAACAGGAGCCCTGCTTTTTTTACAAAGTTCTGATAACTTCATTTCCCAATTTTGTTCCAAAAATTCTTCTATCAACTGTTCCAAAGAAAGTACCACCGCACAATATTCCTCTTTTTGTACTTCCTCCAGCAACATTCCCCAGTGATCCACCTCCTGCATTGCAATCCCTTCTTTTGCAAGCTCTTTTTTTGCCCTTTCACACCATTCGATATCATCCTCCCATACCAATACGCTCATTACTTAGTGCTCCTCCCTTCTCACCAGACAGACAGCCCCATACTTTCAATCTGTGTTATCATCTCTTCTAAATTGTCTAACGGCAGAGCAAATCTTCCATTTTTCCTCTCATATACATTATAGCTTTCCATAACCGCCGCTTCTGCCAGATCCACAACAACCACATCTGCCCCTGCCAAAAAAGCTTTGGTCCGCCCCTCTTTTAAAACACAATCTAAGGTAGGGCTGGCAATAATTTCTGCCTGTGGAAGCATTAACCGAAAAACCGCCATCAAATATAAAGCCATATCACCATTTCCACTGCGTTCCCGTTCAAACTCAGTATGCCGTGCCGGAACAAATGCCCCCACATCAACAATGGACGCTTCAAAAGACTTCATAAACTGCATATCCTCCAAAACATTATCAATTGACTGGTATGGAATACCAACTAAAAAACCAGTCCCAGCTTTATAACCAATCTCTTTTAACTGCCATAGACATTGTTTCCGCAAAAGAAGTGACATATTCGAAGGGAAAAGCCTGCGAAAGTGAATTTCATTCGCACTACCATGACGCAGAATATAGCTGGAAACACCTGCATCAAACCAACTCTTGTATGCCTCTGCCGTCTTTTCCCCTAAAGACAGGATAATTCTGCTGTCGGGATATTCTTCCTGAATCGTCTTAACGATTTCTTCCACTCTCTGTTGTGTATAATAAGCGTCATCACCGCTTTCCAGCAAAAAACTTCTGACGCCCTTTCCTGCAAACTCCCGGCAGCATTCCATAATTAAACCCATTTCCATTCGATACCGTTTTGCAAATCGGTTGTCCCTCCGGATTCCGCACATTTTACAGTCATATTTACAAAAACTGCTGATAGGAATTCTCCCCCAGACCTGTATCCGGTCTTTCTTTACCCGGCGGCGTATTTCACACGCCTTCTCGTATAAATATTCCGTTGTTTCGATATTCCGAAATCTTAAAAATTCTGCAAATTCCTCCCGTTCCAGATTGCCAACTGCCATCAGCTTCTGGACAGAGCCTTCCATACATTTTCCCATAAAATCCCCCACATAGATCTATGTAAACTACCCATTGTCTAAAGCCAATGGATTTCCATGTTCCCATAAACCAAGTATAGCACAAGACGCCATTTTTGGCTACCTTAACCCACCATCTACAGCGTTGGGGAATAAAAATATTATTGTAGAGCGTCAAAAGATGTGTTATGATGTCAATAGAGTAATCGTGTTATAAGGTGGTGAACCTCCCTAAACTTGAAAAAGAGGGGAGGTGGTGCAGATGGATACATACCAGATTTTAAGCCTGTTATTTTTAGGTGGTAACTTCCTGATTGCGCTGCTTGCCTATATAGATAGGAACAGCAAGCGAAAATAAATAAGCCTACCTTGTACTTTGCCGAGTCAGGTAGGCTTTAGCCATTCTGGGAGGTAAACCACTTTGTGGGCGGTTGCTCCTTATATGTTTACAATATAGCATATCTAAGCATTGATTGCAATAGTTTTCTGGCATCGCATGGTAAACGCATGATTTTGATGGTTACTATTGCGTAATTCTATGCTAGGAATCTTCCACATTCCACTTATATCCCATCCGGCGAACGGTTATAATTCTTTCAGGTTTTGCCGGATTGTCCTCAATCTTTGTGCGCAGTCTCCGTATATATACAGTCAATGTATTACTGTCCACATAATTTTCATTACAATCCCATAATTTATTTAAAATCTGTTCCGACGAAAGCACAATACCTGGATTTTCCATAAACAGGCACAAAAGCTTATATTCACTTGCCGTTAATTCCAAAGGCTCACCATTTTTATATACCAGATTTTTTAATAATTCCACCCGGATTCCATTGGAGGAAAGTTCTGTATCTGACTGTCCAAAATTACTGCTCCGGCGAAGCAGGGCATTGATTCTGGAAAGCAGCACTGCTAACTTAAAAGGTTTTGTAATATAGTCGTCTCCCCCAATATCAAGCCCCATAATAATATCTGTCTCTTCATCTGCGGCCGTCAAAAAAATAATCGGCACCCTGGAAGAAGTACGCATTTTTCTGCACAGTTCAAACCCAGAACCATCTGGAAGCGATACATCAAGAATCACCAAATCATATTTTCCATCTGCCCAAAGCCTGTCTGCCTCCAGACTGGTACGGGCAACCTCAATTCCATAGCCCTGTTTTTCTATGGCAAAGGATAATCCGGTAATTAAACTTAAATCATCCTCCACTAAAAAAATCTGTTTCATTTACTTTTACCATCCTCTATTCCATTCTTTCACATTTTCTACACTACAATACAGTTTTAGGAACTGTAAACCATCTTACCCCAAAATGCGGAAAAAAGCCACCCCTATATAACAGGGGCAGCTTCCTTGACTTCAAACTGGTGCAAAATATTCCGTATCGAATTATACAAATCCGGTTTCAATTCATCAAGCTCTACCGGAACATGGTTTAAAATAACATTATAACAAGTCGCATTGACCAGTTCTACAATCATAAAAATCATCAACTCTTTCTGCCTGTATTTTTTATTTGATTCACTGAGAAGCGCATCAAATATATCCATACAGTTGCGGTTATCCAAATCCGCAATCTGCAGCTTGGAAAATACTCCCCAGCTCAGATTTTTAGAAATAAAGCGCAGCAGGTTTGGACTATCGTTTAACTGGTCAACTACCGTATCAATCAGATAAATAATACTATCTTCCACCGAATCCGGTTCTTTTTCTTGCAATACATAATCCATCTGACGGCTGGCACGTTCAAACAACAAATTTGCCTGAGAAGCAATCAGGCTGTCCCTTACCTCGTATTTATCTTTAAAATACAGGTAAAAGGTCCCTTTTGCCAGCTTTGCTCCCTGAACTATCTCAGAAACAGATGTGTTGTCAATTCCTTTTACCGCAAAGAGCTGATATGCCGCACTTAACAGAGCTGCCTTTTTCTGTTTCTTTTTATCATCTATCTTACCCAAACATACCGCCCCTTTAATCTTCTGTTTTGATTGACTTAGTTGTCATTACAAATTTTACTTTGCCATCCATTTCTGATGAAATGCCAGAGAAGCATTTATAATTTTTCGCTGCTTTATCCACAGCCTTTACTCCATTTTCTAAATCACTGCCTCCATCAAGAATTCCACTGACTGTATCCACAAGTTTATCTGTTCCATCTTTCTGGAATGTCTTCATTCCGTCATAAAGCTCCACCGCACCATCTGCAAGCTTGCCGATTCCGTCTGATACATCTCCTGTAGAGCTTACCAATTTCTGTACACCATCTACCAATTTTCCTGTACCATCGGCAAGTGTCTTTGTGGCATCACGAAATGTACCACTGGTATCTGTAAGCTTTTTGCTGTTCTTCTTAATCAAAGTTGCATTGGAAGAAATAGAATCTGCTGCGCTTTCTAACTTCTTATTGTTTGCTGTAATCAACTTACCATTTTTATAAACTTCATCCAATGTGGAAACAATCGTTGAAATACTTCCATCAATGGTAGTACTGGCTGTCATCAGAGGCGTTTTGTAGCCACGCAATGTCTCTGCATTTTCCGCAATTGTATTTGCACTCTGGCTTAACTGAGTCAATCCGGTATAAAGGTTCTGCTCCTTTGAATCTTTATCGGTTGCTGCTTCAATCTGTGCAAGCGCTGCTGCCAGGTCCTGTGAACCATTGCCATCCAGCTCGCCATCTGATTTTCCATTTGTGCTGGCTGCTAGAGAAGCTGCAAGCTTTTCTGCCCCCTGCATATACTGTACAGAACCGGCTGCTGCCTGTGCAAGCTGCTGATACTGCGCCTTCTTTGCTTCATCTGTCTCAGAAGCTGCCATTGCTTCATATTGTTTCTGCATTACCTGTAATGCCTGAATGCAGCTATCTGCATTTGCTTTTTGGTCATTTAACGCATTAGCCCCCTGATTCAACGCAGCTACACCAGACTGTACCTTTTTCAATCCATTATCGACCGTCTCTACACCGCTTTTTAAAGAAGCTACGGCGCCAGAAAGGCTATCCATATTATCTTTGGAAAGAAGGGTATTGACACCTGTTGTATATGCATCTAACTGCTGGTGGAATTCCTCATAGGATTTTGGAAAAGCAGAAGACGCCGAGAAAAGCTTGCCAACACCATCCACCAACTTCTTTGTGCTCTGGCTGTAGGTCTTTGTGCTCTTTGCAAATGTCTTTGCGCCATCCGTATAAGTATCGACAGCACCTAACAGCTTATCTGTAGAATTCGTATATTTCTTTGTTACTTCATTAATTTTACGGCTGCCATCATCAAGTGTTGCAACACTTCCATCCAATGTATCAATCGCATCAGAATAATCACCAAACTTATCATTTAACTCGTTTAAATTTTCCTGAATCTGATCAGAACCATCTACAAGTTCTACGGTAGCATCCTGCAATTCATCCATCTTATCATCCAGTTCATCACTTCCGGAAATATCCCCAAAATCTAACTCTTTGAAAATACTTGCTGTCGCAACCGTATAAGTCTGCCCCAGTTCAAACTCTGTCACGTCCGCTGTAATCGTAACTGTATCCGTCATTTTGTCTGTTATTTTATTTAAATCTGCATCTAAATCGTCACCAAAATCAATATCTTCAAGCTTTAAACTTTCCTTTAACCCAGGCATACCATATGCTACAAGAATATCATTGTCGCCCTCTGACAATACCTCGCCATTGTCAATTGTTACATTTTTAAACTTTTCTACCGGAAGAATCATTCCCGTTGCCATTAAGAACGGAGTATAGACCTCTTTTGTCTCCCCTCCAACTTTTACACTCTCTTTGGAAGTATTGATATAATGAATTACCATTTCTAACTTACCGCTTTTTCCTGCAATCTCTTCTGGAGAGATTTCTTTTCCATCCAGCTTATACGTAATTTGTATTCCCACAGGAAGCTCTTCATCGGTTGTTCCCTGATAATAAATATCCTGATCCTCTGCTTCCCAGGAAATTTCATTCCCATTTTGTGTAAACTTTTCATCTCCCTTGGTGTTCTGGATATCTTTCAAATTAGACACATCTTTTAAAGTACCATTTACACCAGAATTTTTTAACCAATCAGAAACAATCACATTCTGTTTCTTTCCTGAAGCATCCAGTGTAACATAAACAGACTCTTCCTTAGATACGCCAGAAGCTGCTTTCTTTTCTTTTGCGTTTTCCACAACATGTTCTGTTACAACTTTAACACCTGCTGCCGCTGCTTTTGTCACCGCAAATGTATGAGATGCATATTCCAGGCTTCCTAAAAGCAAACCGGATGTTAATAAACAGGTAACGCCAACTGCTGCCATTTTCTTTTTACTTTTTCTCATAATATTATCCCTCTTTTCTGCGCACTCCTTATGAAACAATACACAATACGTTTATGCCGGGTGCGCTCAGACACAAACAATTGTGATACGAATTCTCAACTCTCTTCTATCGGTACATTACCATGTTCCTTATCTCTGTTTCCTACCTTTTCTTTGATCATATCCCAGGAAGTATGGATAATCAAACCATCAAAAATCCAGAGCATTGCCGGCAAAATGCCGATTACAACAACCATACTGATAATGGAACCTCGCGATAACAAAGTACAGATCGAACCAATCATATCAATCCTAGAATAAAGGGATACCCCAAACGTTGCCGCAAAGAAACAGAAACCACTTGTTAAGATTGACTTAATGGAAGTCTGGTGTGCAATGCGGATAGCATCTTTCTTGCTTCTTTTCTGTACGACCCTTTCCTTCTGATAACGGCTCGTCATCAAAATAGCATAATCGACCGTTGCACCTAACTGAATGGTACCAATTACAATACTTGCCACAAACGGTAAAGATGTATTGGTATAAAATGGAACTGCCATATTACATGCAATTGCAAACTCAATAATCGCTACCAGAATCACTGGTATAGTAATTGACTTAAAAGTAATCAGTATAATCAGAAAAATCGCTGCCATTGATATAATGTTGACATTTTCCAGATCCACGTTTGTAACATCTGCCAAATCCTTCATCAAAGGCGCTTCCCCAATGACCATGCCTGTTTTCTGATATCCCTTTACAATCTTGTCAATCGCATGTATCTGCTCATTCGACTCATCTGTTGCCGAAGCGTAATCAGAGCAGACAAACTGTAATTCATAGTGATCTGTTTTTAACATACTCTTTATACGGTCCGGAATCAGCGTATCCGGAAGATTCGGGCCAAAAAGAGAATCTAAGCCAATTACCCATTTTACTCCGTCTACCTCTTTTATCTCCTGCAGCATCCCATTCTTCTCTTTTGCTGTCAGTCCATCTTCCAAAAGAACCATGTGAAGGGAACTCATATCAAAGTTTTCCTTTAACTTGTCATTTGCTATGGCACTCGGAATATCCTTTGGAAGGGAGGTATCCAGATTATAATAAATCTCGTAGTTGCTATTTCCATGAATTGCCGGAACCAGAATAATGGCAAATAAGACAAGCGCCACATACCGGAACCGGATAATGAAATCGGATGCCTTATTAAGCGATGGAATCAAAGGTTTATGTGTTGTCTTTTCAATTGCCTTGTCAAAAGTAAGAATCATTGCAGGCAATACCGTTACACACATAAGTACGCCGATTACAACACCTTTTGACATAACAATACCAATATCCATACCCAGCTTAAATGTCATAAAACACAATGCAATGAAACCGGCAATCGTTGTAACCGAACTGCTCGAAACCGATTTAAATGTATTGGAAACCGCATGAGCCATCGCACGCTGCCTGTCACCCGGAAATCTTTCTTTATTAGCTTCGTAGCTTTCCAAAAGGAAAATGGAATAATCCATCGTAACCGCCAACTGTAATACCGCTGCCAAAGCCTGTGTGATGTAAGAAATCTCTCCTAAGAATATGTTACTTCCTAAGTTAAAGACTATGGAAAGTCCAATTGTAAGAAGGAAAATCAATGGCGCTACCAATGAATCCATCGTAATCAACAAAACAACCAGGCAAAGAACTGCTGCGACCAGAACATAAATCGGCATTTCCTGAAGCGCCAGATTTTTAATATCAGTAACAACCCCTGACATACCACTTGCATATGCGTTCTTTGCAACCGTAGAACGAATCTCTTCAATCGCATCCATCGTGGAATCCGCTGAAGTTGTTGCATCAAAAAACGCAATCATCATTGTCGCATCCCCGTTAAAAAAAGCGTCCCGGATATCTGTCGGAAGCATTTCTGTCGGTACATTGGTATCTAATACGTCATCATACCAAAGTACATCTGTTACGTGGTCAATTGCTTCTACCTGCTCCTCCAACTCTGTGGCTTCCTTCATCGTCATATCTTCCACTATGATCATGGAGAAAGCGCCCATTCCAAACTCATCTACCATAATGTCCTGGCCCTCTACTGTTTCCAGTGTTTTTGGCAGATAGCTCAATACATCATAATTTACCCGGGTAGAAATATACCCGATTCCTGCTGGTATCAGAAGAAGTACCATAAGCAGCAATATGATGTTCTTATGCTTCGTAATCCATTTTCCAACGTTTATCATTGCTCCTCAATCCTTTCTAACAAATGACCTTTGGTCATTTTCTTTACATTGCATAGTGTATTCCAAAAATGACCATTAGTCAACATCTTTTTTAAGATTTAATATTTTGTTAAGAATTTGTCAGAAAGTACTATTCACGGCTAATTTCAGAAAATACAAAAAGATGTACAAATTTATCAAACTTACCTGAAAAAATTTGTACATCTTTCTCGAAAAAAGGCACACTGCCTATTGCCAGAGCATGTTTCACTTAATTTATAGAAACCTTTTATACTATCCTATTTCGCCAACAACATCATAATTTCATTACTTCTTGCAACAAAATCTGTCATTTCTTCTGCTGGAAGTGGTTTATGTGCAATCATTGCCAAATCATACAACTGCTTACAGAACAGCTCTACATGCTCTCCCTCTTTATGGTCAAGAATATACTGAACCAGTTTGTTACCAGAATTTAACACAAGCGTTTCTCCACCGCCAAACATACCCATATCCATGCCATTTCCACCCATACTGTACATCTTCATCATATCCTGCATACGACGGGTTTCCTCAGAAAGTGTCATCATAGAAGAAATGTTCTCATTCTTGAATTTTTCAACCTTGACTTCAAGCTGCTCTTTTCCCAACGCCTTTTTGAAAATCTCAGACAGAGACTCGGTCTGTGCCTTGATTGTCTCTTCGTCAACTTCTTCTGTCATTGTGTCATTTAAATCTGCATCAATGCGTTGGAACCTTACCTTCAGCTCACCCTGCTCCAACTGGGAAATAAACGGCTGGTCAATGGAATGGCTTAAAATAACAGCGTTAATTCCCTGCTCTTTAAACAGGTTGATATACTGGCTCTGCTGCTGCAGATCTGTAACATAATAAACAATGGTTGGTTTCTCTTCCTCTTCTTCAACAGGCTCACCATTTTCATCCAGAACCTCTGCCTCAGTATTTTCTTCTGATGCCTTATCCTCTTCCTCTGCTGCTTTTGCATCTGTTTCATCTACTGTTACTTCATCATCAACAGCTTCCCCTTCTGCCTTCTTCCGTTCCTCAACATATTCCGGCAGTGTAATAAACTTATCATTTAAATCTTTAAAGATAATAAATTCTTCTATCTTTTCACGGAATTTTTCATCCTTTAAGCAGCCATACTTAATAAATGGACTGATATCATCCCAATATTTCTCATATTCCTCACGTTCTACTTTATACATACCAGATAACTTATCCGCTACCTTTTTCGTAATATAATCTGAAATCTTCTTCACAAAGCCATCATTCTGCAAAGCGCTTCTTGATACATTCAAAGGCAGGTCAGGACAATCTATCACTCCCTTTAGGAGCATTAAGAACTCTGGAATTACTTCTTTAATATTATCCGCAATAAATACCTGATTATTGTAAAGCTTAATCACGCCTTCCAGATTGTCATATTCTGTATTTACTTTCGGGAAATACAGAATTCCCTTTAAGTTAAACGGATAATCCATATTCAAGTGAATCCAGAAAAGCGGTTCCTTGTAATCGTTGAACACTTTCCGATAGAAATCTTTGTATTCCTCTTCCGTACAATCATTTGGATGCTTCATCCAAAGAGGATTTGTATCACTAATTGACACAGGACGCTTGTTAATTTTTGCCTTTTCTTTCTTAGGAGAAATTTCCACAACCTCTTTTTCTCCATTCTCATTTTCCCGCTCCTCTGTCTTTGCTTCCTCTGTAAATTTTTCTACAACAACATCATCCTCACGGATATCCGCTGCATCAATTGTCTCATATTCCTGCTCCGCATTTGCCTTAGATAAGAAAATCTCAACCGGCATAAAGGAACAATACTTATTTAAAATCTCACGAATACGATATTCATTCGCAAATTCCAGACTGTCCTCTGATAAATATAAAGTAATCGTTGTACCGACCTTATCTCGTGTACTGTCTGACATCTCATAGTTAATGCCGCCTTCTGACTCCCAGTGAACTGCCTGCGCACCCTCCTGCCATGACAGAGTGTCAATGGTTACTGTATCAGCTACCATAAATGCAGAATAAAATCCAAGTCCAAAGTGACCGATAATCTGCTCTTCATTTGTCTTGTCCTTATATTTCTCCAGAAAATCTGTTGCACCGGAAAAAGCAACCTGATTAATGTATTCGCTCACTTCCTCCTCTGTCATACCAATACCGGTATCCGTAAAGGAAATTGTCTTTTCCTCTGGATTTACAACAACCTGAATCTCCGCCTTGAAATCATCGGGAAGTGTATATTCTCCCATTACATCCAACTTTTTTAACTTCGTAATCGCATCACAGCCATTAGAAATCAACTCGCGCACAAAAATATCATGGTCAGAATAAAGCCACTTCTTAATTATCGGAAACATATTTTCAGATTCAATTGATAAACTACCTGTCCTGTTCTGCATCATCATCTCTCCAATCTTTCTCGTTATTTTTCACAGTTCTCTGTACCAGAGCATGTATCCATCTGCAGACATACTCCATAACAAAAGGTTCCTTTTTGCTCTGGCACTCGTTTCAATCGAGTGCTAGCAATCTTTTAGAACATAGTTTAATACGCTTTTCCAAAAAAGTCAAGAGAAAATTTAGCACTCATTCAAAATGAGTGCTAATTTTCTTAAAAGTTACTATTCTATCAACGATTAATAATATATCCCAAATATACGGCATACCCAAGAAGCATCACTGCTCCCTCCCACCAGACAATCTTTTTTTTGCTCCACGCAAATGCCCAGACTAAAAGGCTCATCACCACCAAAACAAAAATGTCCGTCATATTTTCCTGAACAAAATCAATCGGAGAAATTGCTGTTGCAATCCCCAGCACAAACAGAATATTGAAAATATTAGAACCAATAACATTTCCCAGTGCCATATCCACTTCATTCTTTCTCGCTGCAACAACCGATGTCACAAGTTCCGGCAGACTAGTCCCTACTGCTACAACTGTAAGGCCGATCAGATTGTCAGACATCCCAAAATTAGAAGCAATCTGCGAGGCCGAATCTACCACCAGATTGCCGCCAATCACAATCGCAATCACTCCACATACAATAAAAAGAATACATTTCCACATCGGAAGAATCTCATATTCTTCTCCAGCAACCACATTTTCTTTCCTCGCTTTTAATGCTGACTGCACCATCCAGAAAATAAAGACTGCAAAAAGGATCAGTAAACTAATCCCTTCCAAATGCCCTACTATCATTCCTGTACTTCCAAATGCCAAAAGCAGCAGGGCAATTCCCACCGAAAACGGAAATTCCTTCTTTAAAGTAGAAGCCTGTACTGCCAGAGGACAAAACAGCGCACAGAACCCACAGACTACCATTAAATTAAAAATATTAGAACCAATTGCGTTACTGATTGCCAAACCATTTTTCCCGGCTATCGACGCACTTACACTTACGGAACATTCCGGCAGACTTGTTCCCATGGCAACAATGGTCATGCCAATAATCATAGAAGGCACCCGCAGCATTTTAGCCACACTGGAACTTCCCTCTACAAAAAAGTCCGCTCCTTTAATCAATAACACAAAGCCAACTACCAATAATACATACTCCATACATCTTCCTCCATTTCTTTACTGTAATCTTTCCACTCATTCTTACACCCACTTTTTCTTTTAATAAAAACTATGCCATATTTGAGTAATTTCATTCCTCAATTTGCAAGAAAGGTATATTGCGTGTGCTGACAAAATTTTGTATCACAAAAAACAGGTGCATCGCTGCACCTGTTTTAAATCCTCAAGCACAGCAAACACTGTGCATGAGTCTTGTTATTTAAGAATAAGCCAGACTTTTCAGTCGGGTATGTTGACTTAGTCACACCTTAGAAACTGTTCAAAAATAACTTTTTACAGTCCCTCCTGCGCTAACTACTCCCTCAATGCTATGGAAAGAGTATAGCAAGTCTGGGAAAAAATGTCAAATCTCTATTTCATTACTATATTTACAATTCGTCCTGGCACATAGATTTCTTTTACCACATTGCCAGACAATCTATCTCCCAGCGCTTCTTTTGCCTTTGTAAGAACCTGATCCTTTGGATCTTCTTTGCCAATCGCAATCGTTGTTTTCGTCTTTCCATTAATCTGGACAGCAATCTCTACCGTAGCTTCCACTGTTTTGGCCTCATCAAATACCGGCCATGACTGCTGGTACACCCTTCCTTCCAGACCAAGAATACTCCAGATTTCCTCTGTAATATGCGGTGCCACTGGGTTAAGCAAGGTAACCAGTGTTTTATATTCTCCCTTTGTCACAGCATCTTTCTTATAGAAATCATTAATCAGCGCCATCATAGCAGCAATTGCTGTATTAAACTTCAGATTTTCAAAATCACTGCTCACCTTTTTAATCGTCTGATGCATCTTGGTTTCCATATCTTTGGAATATCCATCCCCATCTGTCAGAATTGTCTGCAACTTCCAAACTCTGTCAAGAAAACGACGACAACCCTTTACCCCGTCATCTGACCAGGAAGCACTTAAATCAAATGCGCCAATAAACATTTCGTAAGTACGAAGCGTATCTGCACCATAGTCACGGACAATATCATCTGGATTTACAACATTTCCACGCGACTTACTCATTTTTTCACCGTTCTCCCCCAGAATCATACCATGAGAAGTACGCTTTTGATATGGCTCTGGCGTAGGTACCACCTTCTGGTCATACAAAAACTTATGCCAGAAACGGGAATACAAAAGATGAAGTGTTGTATGCTCCATACCACCATTATACCAGTCAACCGGCATCCAGTAATCCAATGCCTCTTTTCCCGCAAGCGCCTCTTTATTTGTCGGGTCAGTATAGCGCAGAAAATACCAGGAAGACCCTGCCCACTGTGGCATAGTATCTGTTTCTCTTTTTGCGGAGCCGCCACAACATGGACATGTTGTATTTACCCAGTCTGTCATAGCCGCAAGCGGTGATTCCCCATTGTCTGTTGGCATATAACTATCAACCTCTGGAAGCAGCAATGGGAGCTCCGACTCGTCTAAAGGCACATAACCACATTTTTCACAATGGACAATCGGAATTGGCTCTCCCCAATAACGTTGTCTGGAAAAGACCCAGTCACGCAGTTTATAATTAATTTTACGGCAACCAATTCCCTTTTCTGTAAGAAAATCTTTTACCTTTTCCTTTGCTTCCTCTACGCTAAGTCCTGTTAAGAAACCAGAATTGACCATCTGGCCGGTTGCTACATCAGTAAATGCCGCTTCGTCAATATTTACCACTCCATCTTTTCCTTCCACAACCTGAATCATTGGAAGGCTAAACTTCTTTGCAAATTCCCAGTCACGTTCATCATGTGCTGGAACTGCCATAATCGCTCCTGTACCATATGTCATCAATACATAGTCAGAAATCCAGATTGGAATCTTTGTATCATTAATTGGATTGACAGCCATCAATCCTTCTAATACAACGCCAGTCTTATCCTTTGCAAGTTCTGTACGTTCAAAATCAGACTTTTTCGCTGCCATTTCACGGTACTCTGTAATTGCGTTCCAATTTGTAATCTCATCTTTATATTTATCAATAATTGGATGTTCTGGTGAAACTACCATATAAGTTGCACCAAACAAAGTATCTGGCCTGGTTGTATATACACGGAGCTTATCCTCTTTCCCATCAATGGAAAAATCAACCTCTGCCCCCTCAGAACGTCCAATCCAGTTTTTCTGAGAGGTCTTTACACGCTCAATATAATCCACATTATTTAATCCCTCTAAAAGCTTGTCCGCATAATTTGTTATCTTAAGCATCCACTCACTTTTTACTTTGCGGACAACAGCCGAACCACAGCGTTCGCAAACACCGTTAACCACTTCTTCATTTGCCAGACCAACTTTGCAGGAAGTACACCAGTTAATTGGCATCTCCTTTTTATAGGCAAGTCCTTCCTTGAATAACTTTAAAAAAATCCACTGTGTCCATTTATAATATTCTGGATCTGTCGTATTAATCTCCCTGTCCCAGTCAAAAGAATATCCCAGAGAATGAAGCTGGTTCTTAAAACGTGCTACATTATTTTCTGTAACCACCTTTGGATGAATCTGATTCTTAATCGCATAATTCTCTGTTGGAAGCCCAAATGCATCCCAGCCCATTGGATAAAGCACATTATATCCCTGCATCCTGCGCTTGCGCGCAACAATATCCAGTGCCGTATATGGTCTTGGATGACCTACATGAAGCCCCTGCCCGGATGGGTAAGGAAATTCCACCAAAGCATAAAATTTCGGTTTTGTATAATCATTTTCTGTACGGAATGCTTTTTCCTCATCCCAGATTTTCTGCCACTTTTTCTCCACCGTATGGTGATTATATATCTCTGCCATAATTTAACACCAAACCTCAAGTGAAAATGCTTCCCTTTTCACTTGGGATACAGACAAAACACGACTTGTCTGTATCTTATTCCTTTCCTCTTTTTTAATCTGTTTCTACAGTTCCTTATCTTGGAATCAGCTCATTCATTTTCAAAATCTCTTCCACTGCATCCATACCATCCTGCAATCTGGTAAAATTCTTTTTGACTGTCCCCTCAAAGATTTTATGAGAAAGCTGCAGTTCTTCCAATTGATCTCTCATTCTGTCCTGCTTCACCTCCATAATATCCATCCTATGCTCTAACTTGTCCATGCACTGTTCTAACTTTCCCACACGCTGTTCCAAGTTGTCTAACCGCTGCTCTATTCTGTCAAATCTTTCATCAATCTGATCAAATCTTTGAATAATCTGCTGAAAAAAAGATCTGGTCTCATGATCCATACTTTCTACCTCCTGTAATGATAAACACCCTGTTACAATTTACAATAACAGTATATCACACTCAAAATACAAAGTCTATCCTATAGCAAAGCAAAAGTGTAACTTTGTTACATACGTTTAAAATTACCCTTTCAATTTGTATATATTTACTATTGTGCTGCAAAACTTATATAATCCATTCACTAGTATAATCCAATTTAATTACCTTATTTTTTGGTGAGGATGCTTTTTTGAGAGTGCAGGTGTAAAAACGTAGGCGTAGCGGGCTACGCTGAGGCTTTTATGCCTGTGCTATCGGGAAAGCAGACCAGCAAAAGGTATGGTTAATTAAATCAGATTATACTAGATAAGTTTCTCAACAAGGAGTGCAGATTGTAAGGAACTGAAAGTTCCTGGAATGAATTTTCAAACACGCACTAGGAAACCACTTAAAACCTCTGCCACGCAGCCGCTTAAAATTCCAATCACCGCCCCAGCCATCACATCTTTAGGGAAATGCACTCCTGTTACCACGCGGACTGCCGCAAGAATACAGCCCCCCAGACATACTAAAACACCAGTTACCGGATAAAACCAGACCATTGTACTTCCAATAACAAAAATGGAAAACACATGACGGCTGGGAAATGATTTTCCCTTTGTATCTTTAGGAATCAGCGGCACAAAGCCATAGATTTCATAAGGACGCTTTGCATTAAACCATTTGCGGAACGCCGAAACCAGTAAAAAAGAAACAGCGGGCACTGCAATCAAAATCGCAGCAGCCTTTCTATTCCGATAATACAGCTGCAGAATAATCGCCAAAAAATAAACTACTGCTGTCGCATAAGTCAGCCCTTTGCCCAATATCTGAATCCACCAGACACCTTTTGGCACTGCCTGTATCTTTCGGAACATCGCCTCATAAGTTTCCTTTTTCATCTCAATCCTCTTTTTCCTGTATTGATGCAATATCCAGACACAATTCATCAAGCTGCTTTTCGTCTACCACATTTGGCGCATCTGTCATAAGACAGGAAGCATCCTTTACTTTTGGAAAAGCAATCACATCACGAATACTATCCTGCTTTGCCATCAACATAATCAAACGGTCAAGGCCATAAGCCAATCCTGCATGAGGCGGCACACCATATTTAAAAGCTTCCAGTAAAAAACCAAACTGTTCCTGCGCCTTTTCCCTTGTAAAGCCAAGTGCCTCAAACATTGCCTCCTGCACATCATTCTGATGAATACGGATAGAACCTCCCCCAAGCTCTGTACCATTTAATACGATATCATATGCCCTTGCACGTACTTTTTCTGGATTTGTCTTAAGAAGAGGAATATCCTCCTCCATTGGCATCGTAAAGGGATGGTGCATTGCTACATATCTTCCCTGTTCTTCCGAATATTCAAACTCAGGAAATTCTGTTATCCAGACAAATTTATATTCTTCCTTATGAAGCAATTCCAGATTCCCTGCAATCTCAAGACGAAGGTTTCCAAGCACATCATAAACCACTTTATTTGTATCAGCCGCAAATAAAAGAAGATCTCCTGCTTCTCCTTCCATTGCAGCAACCAGATTTTTCGTCTCTTCTTCTGTCATAAACTTTGCAAAAGAAGATTTGTAACTTCCATCTTCATTAACTGCCAGATAAGCAAGTCCCTTTGCACCATAATCTTTTGCAAACTTCACTAAAGCGTCAATCTTCTTACGGGGCATTCCTCCCTGTCCTTTCGCATTAATCCCCCGGACAGAACCACCATTTTCCAATGCTCCAGTAAATACACCAAAACCGCATCCTCTTACCACTTCCGAAACATCGTGCAGTTCCATTCCAAAACGCAGATCCGGTTTATCAGAGCCAAACCGATCCATCGCCTCCTGCCATGTCATACGCTGAATCGGAAGGGAAATCTCTATATCCAGAACTTCTTTAAAGAGTTTTTGCAATAAACGTTCATTTACGCCCATGACATCCTCTTCATCCACAAAAGAAAGCTCCATATCCACCTGTGTAAATTCCGGCTGCCTGTCCGCACGTAAATCCTCATCACGAAAGCAGCGTGCAATCTGGAAATAACGGTCATATCCTGAACACATTAAAAGCTGCTTAAAAAGCTGCGGTGACTGTGGAAGCGCATAAAAACTTCCTGGATGTACACGGCTTGGCACTAGATAATCCCTTGCACCTTCCGGCGTACTCTTTGTCAGCATCGGCGTTTCAATCTCCAAAAATCCCTCATCCGCAAGGAACTGACGAATCAATGTGGCAACCCTGCTTCTCATCATTAGATTCTTCTGTAAATCCGGGCGGCGCAAATCCAAATAGCGGTATTTCAAACGCAGCTCTTCTTTTGTCTTGCTATCAGCCTCTATCGGAAATGGCGGCGTTTCTGATTCAGAAAGCACACGAATTTTCTTTGCACGCAACTCAATGGCGCCTGTTGCCAGATTTTCATTGACTGCACCAGAACGCTTTGTCACCATACCGCTTACGGCAACAACAAACTCACTTCTAAGTTTTTCAGCCTTTGCAAATCCCTCTTCATCAATTTCCCCATCTTCAAAAATCACCTGTAAAATTCCAGACCGATCCCGGACATCTACAAAAATAATGCCTCCTTTATTGCGCTGTTTCTGCACCCAGCCCATAATCGTAACTTCCTGTCCCTCATTTGCCTCACTCAATTCCGCACACCGACATGTACGCTTCAGCCCTTTCATCGATTCAGCCATTTTATCCTCCATTTCCTATGCATAATCCACAATCTCTTCTATAACCATTTAGATGCTCTGTCTGCAAATAATAATGTATTTTTCCATTCATTTCCCTATCATACAACGAATAGAATGAGAAAGCAAGTTTTAGACCATACATTTGATTTCTTCCTCAAATAACTGCAGTGGTTCTAACTGTGTACGGCTGGTAACCGTCATAATTTTTCCCATTCCCTGCCCCAAAACCTCATTATGCACCACCCTTTGAAAAGCCAGAAACACTTTCATATCATAATCGGCCACTTCGTCAATCATAATTTCCAACGCCGCTTTTGGATCAAAAGCATCGCGGTAGCTCCGTTCAGAAATCAGTGCAATGAACACATCACAAACACGGAGAATTCTCGCCATCCAGGGAATCGCTTCCCCTCGCAGATTATCCGGATAACCGCTTCCATTATAATTCTCATGGTGATGGTAGACCGCTTTCCCAATTTCCTCGCTATATCCCGCCTCTTTGACAATCGCATAACTCTGTGCGGAGTGCTGCCGTACATATTTCATCTGCTCCACAAGCAAGCCATCTTCCGCATACAAATACTTCGTCAGTTTCAGCTTTCCAATATCATGCAGTATACCGGCAAGTTCAATACGACTACAAAACTCCTCAGATTCTCCCAGTTCTTTTGCAATCAAAACCGCCAGATTACTCACTTCCACTCCATGGCTCATTTCCTCACAAACTGCTTCCCGAAGGTAAAAAGGGACTTTTTCTAATCCCATCACATTTCCTATATAGTGTTCCATTCATGCAAACCTCCCATGCAGCACCTTTTACGCTACAAACAATATGTTCAAAACATTTTCCTCTTTCTATCAAGCATTTCATCAATCCGTCCAATATAATCCGTTATACTCTTTACATTTTCCACCCGGCTGACAATCTTTTTTTCCGGATGGTAAATTTTGGTGGAAGCTCCTGCCCCTACTGCTGCAATTGTCTGCATTTCCTCCATAATCAAAATATTGTACAAACACTCTTTTCCTGTTCTTGCATAACCAATATTTTCCTGCCCAGAACTTCCAAAATGGCCTGCCGAATTTTTCTGACGGTACATATAATAAGGGGCATACCCTTCTTCTTTAGCAAACTGCCGTGAAAGGGCAAGCATCTGTTCCATCTGCGCTTCCTTTTCAAGCTCACTATTCTCTGAATTCTCTGTTTCTTCCAAAACACTGCGAAGACGCGAAGCTCTTTTTACAACAAGAGAATGTACTGTCACACTATCAGGATTTAATCTATTAATTTGGCAAAGAGTGTCTTTAAAATCCCTGTCCGTCTCCCCTGGAAGCCCAATAATCAAATCCATATTAATATTAGAAAATCCCATTTCCCTTGCCATCTCAAATGCATGTACTGTATCCAAAACCGTATGTTTTCTTCCAATCAAATCCAATGTCTTTTGCTGCATCGTCTGTGGATTAACAGAAATCCGTTCCACTTTATATCTTTGGAGCACTGCAAGCTTTTCCTCTGTAATGCTGTCCGGCCTTCCTGCCTCTACCGTAAATTCACAGTTTTCTCCCTCTGGAAAATGACTTCTGACGCAAAAAAGAAGCTCTTCAAGCTGTGCTACCGTTAGTGAAGTCGGTGTCCCTCCACCAATATAAATACTTGTCAGATGTCTTCTCCTGTACTGCTCCGCTACAAAACCCAGTTCCTTTTTTAAAGCTTCCAGATAAGCATCTATTAAATGACAGAACTGTTCATAGGGATAGGAAGGAAAAGAACAATACGAACAAGTAGTTGGACAGAATGGGATTCCAATATACAGACTGTAACCCCCTTCAAAATTCACATCCTTTAAAAGCTTAGCCTCCCGCATGGCAATGTCCAGACAAAGTTCCTGCTTTTCCGGTTTGCAGCAATACCATTGTTCCAGAGACTGCTTTACCTGCTCTGCACTTTTTCCCTGTAAAAGTTCATTCATTGGAATCTTTGTGGGACGCACTCCTGTCATAGTCCCCCAATCCGGCACTCTCTTTCGCATTCCTTCTGGCAGACAATCTTTTGGCAGCTCAAACAACATCCCAAAAAGAAGGCGTTTCAATTCATTTTTATAATATGTTCTGTATGGATGCGCCGTTTTATCAGCATTTTTATGCCAGTCTTTCCTGTTGTCCACATTTTTTTCTCTTTGTTTCCAATAGCCACAACAAGCAGAAGCAGCATTTTTTTTACCAGACGCCAAAACAGAAATCCGAATCCTTGCCATTCCCAAATAAATTCCAATACAGACAACCTCTTCCTTTGAAACTTCCTGCAGCCGTTCTCTGTCTGACTCCCTGCCATCTTCTTCTAAAAGCACACTGCTTTTTTGTCCTGGGAAAAAACTGTTTACCAATGACTGCAGCTCATAACCAAAATCACGTTCCGATAAAACTATATATACCATGAAATCATCATTTCCTTCTATATTGCCGCAAATGGATTATACATCGCTTCATTTTCAATCGAAGTAACCGACCCATGCCCCGGATAAACACGCACTGCTTTTGGTAGCACAAAAAGCCTTTCACGAATGGAACGAATCAGTGTACTTGTACTTCCTGTCGGGAAATCTGATCTTCCTACCGATTCCTGAAACAGGGTATCACCAGAAAAAAGAATTCCCGCTTTTGGAAAATAATAGCACATTCCTCCACAAGTATGTCCCGGCGTCAGAATACAACGTACCTCCTGCCCTAAAAGTTCCATTTTTTCTCCATCTTTTAGCCACTTATCTGCCTCTACCGTAACAGAAGTCCCTACCTGAAGAGACAAATTCATATCTGGATCTAACAATATTTCTTTTTCAGCCTCCGCTGCATATACCGGAACTTGAAAGGCATTTTTTAACGAGTCTACTGCCAGTATATGGTCAAAATGACCATGTGTTAATAAAATCGCAGTAACCTTGAGTCCATTTTTTTCAATGTAAGAAAGCAGGCTTTTTGCCTCCGCCCCTGGATCTACAATGATACATTCCTTTGTTTCTTCATCACTTAAAAAATAGCAATTTGTCTGCACCGGGCCAACCACCCGGAAATCACATTTCAATTTTCCCATTTCATTCCTCACTTCCTCAAGAGCGTGTTCTCTGAATGTCCTTGATTCCTTCTATCTGGTGGAGTTTTTTTATCAGATGCTCCAACTCCTCCACGCTATGGATTGTAAAACCTATATTAATCGTAGCAATTCCCTGTTTACTAGTCCGGCTGTTTACTGATTTTACATCAATCCTGTTTTCCGTAAACACCATCGTAACTTCCAATAACACTCCAAGACGATCATAGGCATAGATAATAATTTCCGTATCATACAGCTCATTTTCTTTCCCAGCAGGAGGCACTTCCCACTCTGCCTCAATAATACGCTGCCGATCCTGTTCTGATAAATTCATCATATTCACACAATCAGTCCGGTGAATTGATACGCCACGTCCCCTTGTGACAAAACCAATAATCTCATCTCCTGGTACTGGAGTACAGCACTTGGAAAAGCGTACAGAAACATCATCAATTCCCGCAACCACAATACCGCTTTTTGACTTAATGGAAGCTAGTTTTGACATCCCCTGTGTCTTTTTCTTTCCATTAACCGCCTGCAAAATATCTTCATCTGTTGCATGCGGCGGATTCTTTTTGCGGTAAGCATCCTGCAGCTTATTGACAACCTGCCCTTCCTTTAACCCACCATGCCCGATTGCAGCCAAAACCGATACCCAATCCCGGAATCCATATTTTTTCATACATGCTTCCATATACTCTGGCTTTAAAAGGTCAGGAAGCAAAATCCCCTGTGTCTTGCAGTAATTTGCAAGAATTTCTTTTCCTCGTACAATATTTTCTTCCTTAAATTCTGTACGGAACCACTGGTTAATTTTATTCTTTGCCTGTGTACTTTTTACAATTGACAGCCAGTCACGGCTTGGCCCTTTGGAATTTTGGGACGTAATAACCTCCACACGGTCACCATTTTGAATCTCATAATCAATCGTCACCAGATTTCCATTCACCCTTGCCCCCACCATTTTATTGCCCACGGCACTGTGTACCGCATAGGCAAAATCAATTGGCGTAGAACCGGCCGGCAAATTTTTTACATCCCCATCTTTTGTAAAACAGTACACTTCATCAGAAAACAAATCCAAATCGCTTTTTATCAGATTTAAAAACTCCTTGTTATCTGACATATCCCGCTGCCATTCCAAAATACGGCGGAGCCAGGCAAGCTTTTCTTCCTCGCTGTCGGTTGAATTCTTGCCCGACTGGTTTTCTTTATATTTCCAATGTGCCGCAATACCATATTCCGCTGTCCGATGCATTTCATATGTCCGAATCTGTATTTCAAAAGGCTGTCCCTGCGGGCCAATCAGCGTTGTATGCAGCGACTGATAATTGTTTGGTTTTGGCATAGCAATATAATCCTTAAAACGTCCAGGAATCGGTTTATATATCTCATGGATCACGCCAAGTACCGTATAGCAGTCCCTTTCTGATTCCACAATAATTCGAATGGCAAACAAATCATAAATCTGTTCTAATGATTTATTTTGTGTTACCATTTTTTTATAGATACTAAAATAATGTTTTGCCCGCCCGTCAATCGTTGCCTCAATCCCTTCCTTCTCAATCTGGGAGCGCACCTCTTCCACAATTCCGTTGATAAATTCCTCCCTCTGCATTTTTCCCAGTGCCAGTTTTTCCGTCAGTTCTTTGTACATTTCCGGCTCCAAATACATAAAAGACAAATCATCAAGCTCTACCTTTACCTTAGAAATTCCCAGTCTGTCAGCAATCGGTGCATAGATATCCATAGTCTCCCTGGATTTTTCCCTCTGCTTTTCCGGTCTCATATATTTTAAGGTACGCATATTGTGAAGACGGTCGGCAAGCTTAATTAAAATCACACGGATATCCTTTGCCATTGCCAGAAACATTTTTCTAAGATTTTCTGCCTGCACCTCTACCTTGTCTGCCACATAATTAATCTGTGTCAGCTTTGTTACACCATCTACTAAAAGCGCAACCTCATCGCTAAACTCCTCTGCGATTTCTTCGCTTGTCATAACAGTATCTTCTACCACATCATGGAGCATTCCGGCTACAATCGTCTCCTTATCAAGCTCAAGCTCTGCCAGAATAATACAGACACAAACCGGATGAATAATGTATGGCTCACCCGACTTCCGAAGCTGTCCTTCATGTGCCTGATATGCAATTTTATACGCCTTCTCAATCAAACGGATATCCTGGGAAGGATGGTACTGTTTTATCATCCGTATCAACTTCTGATACAAAACCTCCGGCTTCGTAAAATCCTTCGGAATCCTGTCTACTGCCATCTCTCTGTTAGGAAGGGCAATATCCGATTCTGTTTTTGACTTTTCTTCCATAGGCTGCCTCCATCCTGTGTAATCATTACTATAATACAATATATCTATTCCGTATAAGAATACGCCCATGCAGCTTTTACCTGTGGTAAGACAGTTTCCATCTCCCACTTTTTTTCAGAACGTGACGGGCTATTGGGGTCATTTATCATAATTTTTCCTTTTTTCGTCATGCCGCAGAGTACAATAAAATGCCCAGTATCCGTAAAATCACCTGGCGCCATACTGCAAATCACCAAACAGCCGCTTTCCAGTTTTTTCTGTATATCCTGCTTCCCAATTCCAATTTTTTCCGCATTCAGCCCAAGTTTTCTTGCCCCTTCTAACATCAGCGACCAGGATGTTCCTGAATCATTAGCATAGTAATCATTTTCAATACAGAAGTCTGCAATGTCCGCCGGACTTTTGGAAAGATCCTTTGTCAGTCCTGTATAAACCATCGACATACAAGTCGGCCCGCAACCATTAATAGCAATAATATTATTGCCATACTTCACGTATCCCCAACGCTTATCCCACTGTATCAGAAGCGGCGGTGACAGTTTGTCTAACTCCTCCTGCTCAATCGCACCGCTTGCTTTCTCATCATCGATATGCATCAGGTAATCACTTACAAAATCAAGCGTTTCTGGATTGCTTGCCAAAAGGTTTAAAAGTTCTTCCGAATACTGCCCCATATTCAATAAGATATCATCAATCTTTGGATAGTCTTCCCGCATCGCATATAATTTGTTATAAACTTCTTCATATCCATCTGGAACATTTGCCGCAAAAGGAGTAGCCACAGGCTCCTTCGTCATTTCGGGTTTCGCCTTTCCTCCAAAAAGCGGCCCTGTCAACTTTCCAATTCCATAAAAAATAAGAAATATTAACGCCAAACCTGCCACTACAACAATCGTCCGCACAATCATCACCTGACGCCTACGCTTCCTCATACGAATCCGCTTCCTCAGATATCTTCGATATTCCAATTCCTCTTCCGGTGTTCTTTTTTCCACTGTTTTCCCCTCTCTTAACCCAAAGTTCCTTATCCACAATCCAGTTCCATCAACCGCCTCATCAATTCATCAAATTCTTCCGAAGTAAGCTTTTCCTCTTCAAAATCATCTGTAATCAATTCTTCCAGTTCATCCCACTCATATTTACTCTTTTTCTGCTCGAAAGCAGAAAGTTCCTTTTTATAAACTTCAAATTGTCCCATACGCTTTGGCACTCCTTCTGCACAATTTTCTATTGTCAGGAATAAAAATTGACGAAAAATCTCTTACTATAATAAAACATAGAAGATTTTCCGTCAACTTTTATTTCCCCATACCTGTAATCAGATCTGTTACACGTTCTGTAGAATGACCATCTAAACTTCCCAGAAAATATTCACAAAATTCCTTCCGCCTTTTCTCGGTTTCCAGCTTTACCTGTGATACTTCCGTTTGTTCCTCTGCCTTAGATCCAGATACCGTTAAAATTTTTACCGTTTCTTCCTTTAACAATTCAAAATCCTTCACTTGTTTTCCTGGGGCAAAAGAAGCAAAATCAAAATAAATATCACGAGATTTTACATATTCTTCCAGGTCAAACACATAAAACAGCATCGGAACCGCAAGAAGCGATGCCTCAAAAATGCAGGAACTATAATCCGTTATTAAAAGCGAAGTGAGAAAAAGAATATCATTGATATTTTCCTGTCCTGTCAAATCAAGCACACGGCCTCTACTTTCTTCCCTACAGGTAAATTTCTGTTTTACAAAAGGATGGTTCTTTATAATAAGAATGGTATCCATTGGAAGCGTTTCTATAAATGCATCTACCGAAAAACGTTCCCACGGATAATAAGCATCTTTATTCCCACTGCCCCGAAACGTTGGAGCAAACAGCACTACCTTTTTTCCTACAAGCTGCGGATAAGTATCCTGCATTCTTGCCCTGATTTTTTCCCCGTACCCTTTGTCAAAAAAAATATCCGTTCTTGGCACCCCAAGCGGCGAAACACATTTTGGTGCAATCCCAAAGGCTTCACTATAAAATGGAATCATACCTTTACTGCTGACAACTGCCGTAGAATAACTTCTGTGATTTTTCGTACTCTGCTCTAAATGACTGACCTTCCCAATATCAGAGAGGCCAAACATTTTAAAAGCGCCACAGGCATGCCAAAGCTGTACTACTCTCGTATCCTCTCTGAGATCCATAGCATGAAGCTGTGGATAAAAATCTTCCAGAATAATCACCTTTGCCGCCGCCGCAAGTTTCGCTGCTTTTCTAATCTGCGAATATGGCAACTTATGAATTGGACGGGTATCTATAAATTCTGTATACGTTTCCTGCCGCTTCCCCAAATTGGAACGAATCAAGTCAAGATTACCTCCTGTCTCGATTTCCCGCTCAGACAGAAAAAAAATATTTTCTGCCACTGTTCTTTTACATGCCCTTCTATATTTCTTTGCAAAGTACTTTGTCTTTTTTTCCCTTACACTATAACCATATCCTGTAATTTCCTTAACCAGTCCATGTGCATGATAAAAAATTGCCTTTTTCCCTCTATCCCCTTCCTCCAGATAAGGGGATTTCTTATAGCCTTTTGTGACAAACCAGCCATCCAAAAGCCACAAAGGCAGAAACAGCGTACAAAACAGATACATTGCTCTTCTATAAAAGCAGAACCCAATAGAACTCTTTGTGGCAGATGGCAGGAAAAACGCTCCAGCCAAAGTAAATGCTTCAGGTAAGATATGCCATTTCCCCTTTGCATCACAATATTCAAAGGTAACTTCCACCTTATGCGCCGCATCTTCTTCTGTAAAATGATAAAAAATATCTGGCAGGCTGATGTTTTCACGAACAGAAAAAAATAAAGCTCCATTTTGTGTAATACAATCTGCCTCCATCGGAAACCGCCTCTGTTTTTCCCGACAGGAAAAAACAGATAAAATACGCAGTTTTCCATTTACAACAGGATGTACCAAAACCCCTTCCGCATGAAGATGCAGCATCCCCTTTTTTCTCTCAATTTCATTCTCTGTCAGCCGGAATTGATCCTTCATCCCCATCCTCACTTCTACTCCATCATATCCAGTAAATCACCAACCGTTTCCGGCTTTTCCAGACTTTTTAAACTGTTTTTCTTAAGCGGCTTTTCCTTCTTTAATGATGTAATTGCTGATGTTTTCAAAGCACAGACACGGTCCATTCGCTCTACTGCAGTAGAAAAAGCTGCCGACTCAAAATTCACATATAAATAACTGCCGCAAATCGCTATTTCTTCGTTCATTGTTGGCATATCTACCGTTTTCTTAACTGCTCCCAGTGTAATTGTACCCTTTGACAGTTTTGCAAGATCTGGCTGGTAAATATCCAATACATGCAGAAATCCCCGCTGCGCTGCATTTGTCTGACAGGAACGGGATAAAATCAGCTTTCCGCCTCCTGTAAATTCCAATCCCTGCACTCTATTTGGAACTCTTGTCAAAGCAACCAGTTTCAATTCTGGGCTACTGCTCTTCTTGCTGATAGAATATGCTCCCAAATATCCAGAGCTCAATTCATCATAAGATGCCACCCAGAGTTTACTCTTATAATAGGTAAGGGAACCTGCCGTATGTGTCAGTGTACATACTGTATTAAAACTTGCAAGATATTCCTTCTCCCCTTTACTGATTGCACTCTTAATCCCGGAAAATGGCATCGAACGGACTGTGTTTGTCTGTGTTACCCAAATATTGTTCCCATCATAAGCAATTCCACCGGCATGTGTCTTATTGGGAAGAACCACTGTCAACACTAACTTTCGGTCCGACTTATTCATAACATAAATTACAGAGTTTTCCTCTTTCTTTCTATCATACGCTGAGATTAACAAATACGAACCTGCAAAAGTAATTCCCTGCGGACACATATTTTTACTGTAAAAGCCATCAATATCTGTTCCCGACACTCCCGGAATAACATAACTTTCACTGTACTTCAGCGCTGATTTAAAATCCTTGTTAAGCAAGTATGCAGTGGATTTTTGCAATTTCTGTTTTGTCTTAAAAAGCGTTGGCGACGTCACCGTAGACTGCTTTGCTGTCGTAGCTTTTTTCATTGTAGAAGCACCACTTTTATATTCTGTCTCATTCAAAATACGATACGCCTCTACTTTATACTGGGAACTCGCACCATTTTTTAAACCTGTGTGAATATACTCTGTGCTTTTCTTTCCCTCCAGTGTTGCCACAAGCTGATACTCTTTACCATCATACCAGTAGAGATAATATCCTGCCGCCCCTGTAATAGCACTCCACTTTATTCTTGTTTTTTTGTCGCCTCCCTTTACTGTAATCACAGGCGCTGCAGGAAGCGTTGTCATTTTTACAATGCCAGAAGAAGCACTTATATTATCCTCATGAAAAATATAAGACCGAACCTTATAGCGATAATTCTTACCAGAAAGAAGCCCTTCATCCAGAAAATTCGTTTCCGTTGTTCTTCCTGCCTCTGTAAATCCGCCGGAACCTTCCGCATGATAGACAATATAGCCATCCGCATCGGAAGCCGCATCCCACTTTAGCTCAATTGTATCTTTCTTATTCTCTACAAATGTTAGATTCTGCACCTTTTTCGGCTTTGTATACGTCTCAAGCGGAGCAGCAAAAGCCCCCTGCAGCCTATTGGCCTCATCAAATGCACACACCGTAAAATAATACTTCTTTGCTGTCTTCAGCCCCTTGCAGACATACGTCTTTTCTTTAGTACTTGCAATATAATCATATTCCATCGTTTCGTCATTGTAACGATAAATATAATATGTTCCATCTGTCAGGCTGCCGCAATCCCATGAAATTGTAACAGATGACGTTGTATGTTCTGTAAAATCTATTTCATCAATTATCAATGTTTCATTTACAGAAATAGCCCCCGAAGTAACCGGAATTCCAGCTACATTCTGATAACCTGGCACCGCCGTCGGCGTTGGCACTGGTGTCGCCGTTTCCTGCACCACCGGAATCTGTTCCCCCGCATTTACCGCACCAATCTCACCAAAATTGCTCCACGCACCGGCAAGCAACGCTGTCACTATAATACCAGCAAATATTGTTTTCTTTCCTTTTGTAAAACGCATAATCCTCTACTCCATTTCTATTACGAAACACACTGTCCACCCAAAACAGATAAAATCCGCTCTGAAGCTCTGCCATCTCTATCATCATATTGTAATTTGGCAAAATTTTGTCTTTTCTGGTTTTCTTTTTGGTCATTCTGCAAAAAAGCAAGCAATTCTTCCTCATTATGCGCAACGGGCCCTGGAACAGTCATTTCGTAATCCCTATAAAATCCTCTGTCATATTTTTTATAATCATATGCATACATAATAATCGGTTTGTCCAGCAAAACAAATTCTACTATAGTAGAAGAATAATCTGTAACCATTAAATCAGAAACAAAATAAAGATTTGTCATTTGAGAATAGTTTGTCAAGTTATAACAGAAACTATTCTCAGGAATATTGTTAACTGGATACTTTGGATGAAACTTAATCAGTATCACCCAGGAATCTCCCAACACATTATGAATCTTTTGCACATCAAAATGCTTCATAATTTCGATATTTTCTTCTTCTGAATTCCGAAAAGTCGGCGTATACAATAAAAGCTTTTTTCCCTGAAGCTGTGGGAACTGTCTGTAAAAACGTTCCCTGCCCTTCCGCTTCTTTTCCTCATTAAAATATACGTCTGTAATTGGTATTCCTGTCGCATAAATGCGTCTTTTATCCATTCCAAAGGCTTCCTGATAATAAGGAAGTACCTGTTTTGATGTAATAAACAGATGAGTAACCTTTGCATTCGCACGTTCTACCTGTTCTTTTACCGCTTTATCTTCCTCAATCGACAACCCGAACTTTTTAAAAGCACCTGCTCCATGCCAGAGCTGTACGATCTGTGTATTTTTTGAAGGCCGACAGTACCCAAGCGGCAGAAAATTATCATTCAAAAAAATCTTTCCTGCAGTCGCCATCTGAATTGGCAAGGCGATGAAAAAAACAATGCCCCCTCTGATTTTCCCAAACAGACTTTTCGCACCAAATAAATCCCACTTTGAACAAAAAACAAAAGAGTATCTGCTGCCTTCCTGCAATTTTTTTTCTTTCTGCTGTCGCTCCATCGCATGCTTTATTTCCAGAAGGTTTCCATTTAAACCATGGTTCAATCCATTAAATAATACAACCCTTGTCTGTCTAACGGGAAATATTCTGCCAATCCAGAAAAAAAAGGCAAACAGCAAATACCCTAACTTCTTCATATTTACCTCCCATATTTTCTATTAAAGCCCACTGCCTGTATTGATGCTTTGTGTGCTGCCATTTTGGACGTATTTTTCTATTTTGCAAGAAAGCGCACCGCCTATGCTCATGCACTGGAGCGTGTTTGAAACTTGTAAAAAGCAATTTTCAAACACGCTCTAGCAAAAATTTCCAGACTACAAGTAATAATGATTATATCACACTTTTTGCCAGAAGTCACATAAATTATATAAATCTCATATATTGTAACAATTCTTTCCTCAATTATGGAGTTTCATATGAACCGTGCAGCACAAATCATCCACCTGAACTATGCGCGTCGGAAACATTTGACCGGAAAAGGCGTCGGTATCGCCATTTTTGACACAGGAATTGGATATCATCCTGATTTATTCTCCCACCACTCTTCAGGACTAGTGGATTTTATAGATACTATTTATGGCAAAAAACAGTATTATGATGACAACGGACATGGCACTCACATCACTGGAATTCTTGCCGGAAGCGGCAAATCCTGTAACAGCATTTTTGAGGGCATCGCACCAGAATGCCACTATGTTGCCATAAAGGTTTTAAACCAGCGCGGAGAAGGCAATACCGAAAATGTACTTGCTGGAATTTCCTGGCTTTTAAAGCATTACAAAGAATATGACATCCGAATTGTCAATATTTCTGTCGGAAGCACCCGTGGAAAAAACTTTGATGAGTCCTCCCCTTTAGTACAGGGCGTTAATCAATTGTGGCACGTCGGGCTCACTGTTTTTACCGCCGCTGGAAACCATGGTCCCTCCCCATATTCCATCGGCGCCCCTGGCAACAGCCGCAAAATTATAACTGTCGGTTCCTCTGACGTCATACAGACTGGTTCCGGCAGAGATTACTCTGGCAGAGGGCCAACACAAAGCTGCATCAAAAAACCAGATATTGTCGCACCAGGTTCTAATATTGTAAGTTGTTACCCTATGCCTTTCCCCTCAGAACAGGCTTCACAACGAAATTATTTCATGCCGCATTCCTTAAAAAATAAGCCAGAGTTTTATAATGGTGCCGCTTATCTTCCACGAACCGGGACTTCCATGTCAACTCCTATTGTAAGCGGATGTGCTGCCCTGCTTTTGGAACAGTGTCCTGACCTGACAAATAAAGAAATCAAACTCCGTATGCGAAATGCCGCTCTAAACCTTGGATATTCCCATGCCAGACAGGGATGGGGGCTGATTCAGTGCGACAGGCTTTTATCTGGTAATTAGGAACTGTAAATAAATTAAAGGAACACGTTGCGAAGAATGTTTTTCCGAGCACAAAGAAAATTCATAATCCAATCAGAAAGTCTTTCTTCACTCTTATGGATAGAACAAAAAACAACTACTTTTAAAAAGGCAGGTAATCATTCAATCTGATTATCTGCCTTTTATATAGTAAACGCATAAAATACATGCGTTAACTATAATGGATGCGCACGGATACACATAGGAAGTTATGCTGCTTTGCAGCGTGTATCCGGCGCTGTAAACGAAGCAAAACGCAAGCGTTTTTTTCGTTTACTATAATATGTAATATCCATTGTTATTGTTCAGAACATGCAAGCATTTATGCTTGAGGCTTGGTGCAAATCATGAAAAATATTTAAATATCATCTTCCTCATCCAGAAGCAATTCATCCAACTTTTCAATAAATGCCCCAAATTCATTTTTAGAAAGCTGTGCGTCTGCTCCAAGGCGTTCCCCTTTCCGCTCCATTTCTTCATTAATCAAAGAAGAGAAAATAATAACCGGAAGATTCTTTAACTCCTGATCCGCACGAATCAAGCGGAGAAGCCGATGCCCATCCATCTGAGGCATCTCAATATCGGTAACAACACAGGCAACCTTTTTCAACACATTGCCTTCTTCTTTATATCTTTGCAAAATTTCCCACAACTCCAAACCATTATTGGTTGGAGTCAGATTTTCATAACCTGCTTTCACCAGTCCATCATAAATCATTGAACTAAGCAGTTGTGAATCCTCTGCATAAAGAATCGGTGCATTACACTTTTTCCGTCTGCCAAGTTTGTCTACATCCGACACCTTAATGCCTACCTCTGGTGAAATATCAGCTACGATTTTTTCAAAATCAAGAAGAATCACAAGCTTTCCATCAAAATTTACAATACCAGTTGCCACGCTGGAGCTTGCACTGTTAACCATACTGTCTGGCTTTATGATGGCTGACCAATTTACCCTGTGGATTCCAACCACGCCATGCACATGAAATCCTGTATTACATTCATTAAAATTCGTAATCAAAAACATATCTGTTCTTGGATTGGTACTCTCCTCCATTCCAAGACATCTCGCAAGATTCACAATTGAAATCGTTTCGCCTCTCGTACTAAATGCCCCTTCTACATGAGGGTGCGCATTTGGAATCGGCGTCAGCTCATTATATATTAAAATTTCCCGTATCTTTGCCACATTGATTCCATAATAGTTCCCACTCACTACAAATTCCAAAATCTCTAATTCATTTGTTCCACTTTCCAATAAAATATTTGTGTCCATGCTCTCCTCCATTCTGGTATAAGAAACTGCCCTATTATGATTCACAGTTATTTTATCGTTACCGTTCCAGATAACCTTCCATTTAGTTCTAATTTTACTATAAGATACACCTATTTGCAAGAAAAAAGAAAAGCTGCTGGTTTTGCAGCGCCAGACGGCATAGACAGATGGGTTTTCGTATGATGTTTAGAATCGCCATGAATAGGAACCACTCCTAACTACTTCTTAGCAAAAACAACCAACTTACTAAAAACATAATTCAATATAATCACAATAATATTGGATAATATTTTCATCACTACATCATAAAATCTCAAAACATCCACCGATACGAACATAAAAAGCATATCCAGCGCCCCGGTTCCCAGCCGACAGACAATAAAAGAAAAAAACTCCCGAAACGCCTCTTTCATTGTATCTGTCTTACTTTCAAAGACAAACAATTTATTCGTAATATAAGCAAACAAAATACTAATTGTAAGCGCTGTTGCATTTGCCGTCATGGTATTCATGCCAATTGCCCTGGCACACACCGCATAAGCAACGATATTAATCAGTGTTGTCAATCCTCCAAATACCAAATACATAATCACTTCTTTATATTTTAAAAATAACTGCCATACCTTGTCCCATGCTGCTTCCATCTACTACTCCTCCTGCTTTTTCATCAGCTTGCCTACACCCTGATGCCTGATCTTGGCAATCAACTGGCAAATTATGCACTAAAATCTTACTTCCACATAAATAATCTCTTCCCGGTTTTGCAGCGCCAGACAGCATAGACAGATGGTTTTTCGCATAATGTTTAGAATAGCCGTGAATCGTAACGCTATAGTAAACGCATAAAATACATGCGTTAACTATAATGGATGCGCACGGATGCACATAGGAAGTTATGCTGCTTTGCAGCGTGTATCCGGCGCTGTAAACGAAACAAAACGCAAGCGTTTTTTTCGTTTACTATAAAATATCTTCCCGGATTTTATTAAAAACCCTGCCACACAGGGAATATCTGTCAATTTCCTAATGATTAAAAAGGTGCAAAGCCGAAACCCCGCACCTTTTTCTTCTCTTTGGCGTACGGACCAAAGACGGACATCAGCCTTTCTGCCTCCATCAAAAAACAACAGCCCCTTTGCTTCCTGTGTACGGCCATTCTGCGCCAGGCCTGCTATTTCTCTTTTTTAGCCATCCAGTCTGAAATCCAAAACATATTCTATCACATTTCTTATAAGATTTCACTACCTTTTTTATTCGAAAAAACTACCATCACGCCCAGACATTTTCCTCTCTGTTTACAATGTAAAATCCCTTCTCATTTAAAGTATTCTCACGGTTATAAAGCAATTCGCTGTGATCCATCTGTTTTATAATTGCTCCCGCCTGCTGTGCCACACAATGCATCGCCGCAGTATCCCACTCGCAAGTTAGTCCAAACCGATAATAAATATCAGCCCTTCCCTCCGCAACCAGACATCCTTTCAAAGAACTTCCTGCTGAAACTACCTCCGTAATCTGTTTCTCATGTTTTTGAATCAAATTTGCTTCCTTCTCCGAAGAATGAGATTTACTTCCAACCCAGACTAAATTTTCCTCCTTATCAGAAACCTGCAGCTTCCGTATCTCCCCTGTCGTGCCATCCTGCTTAAAAGACCCCTCCTCTACAGAAGCAAAATACAAATCTTTTGTCACAGGCACATAGACAACACCAACAATCGGATTCTGTCTGTAAACCAGGGCAATATTTACCGTAAACTGACCATTACGCTTTACAAACTCCTTTGTCCCATCCAAAGGGTCTACAATAAAGCAATATTCCTGCTGCCGTCTTGCTTTATCATCCTTCATCTCCTCTGAAAGAACCGCACATTCTGGAAACTGCTTGGCAAGCCCCTTTACAATACAGTCATTTGCCCTTTTATCGGCCATTGTCAGCGGAGACTCATCTGCCTTGTAATCCACCTCAAAATCAGTCTCATAAACCTCCATAATAATTCTGCCAGCTTCTACTGCCAGCTTCTTTAACACTTCTAAAACCTTTTTCTGATTCATTTATTACCACCTTTCCATAGAGCGTGTCTGAAAATTCATTCTCACAATCTAATATTTCTTATAACACATAATAAGAAATAACGCAACATTTTATAGTAAACGAAAAAAACGCTTGCGTTTTGCTTCGTTTACAGCGCCGGATA
>CANSYK010000008.1 GCA_947651225.1 uncultured bacterium
TATCCGTGCGCATCCATTATAGTTAACGCATGTATTTTATGCGTTTACTATATAATTTTCCGCTAACTTAAATTTTTTTGGCCTTATAACCCACAAGCCCTGCATACGACATATAAGCAATTCTCTTTACAGATACTTATCCAATGTACTATTAGAAGTTCCTGTAATTGCATATACACCACTGTAGGTGTAAGAAGATGCATTACCATTTGACTTTGCTGCACTGTTGGCAAGATTTGCTGTTGCTGATACTTTTGTGCCTAACTGGCTGCCATAAGACCCAAAACCTCCAAACAGGCTGGAAACGGTAGTTACCTTTCCCTTTGCCTCATCATACTTCTCCTCGTCAAAAGTCAGCTTATTGTCCTTACCAACTGTGATACCAATATCTTTTAGCAGACCCTTGTTAACAGAAGTTTCTTTTACTGCTCCCAGTGCATTTCTTAAGACTCCCTTGTTGTCTACTTCACCTGTAGAATCCAGATAAGAATTATATGCCTCTACAAACTTCTTTAAATTCTCCTTGATCTTGTCAGTATCATAGACATAATTTCCCTTCTCATCCGTATCCGGAACCCCGTCTTTATCCTTATCTACCGGTTTATAAAGAGAAGAAGAACGAAGCGCATCTATTGCTTCTTTTAAGGATTCAGAATCATCCTTAACATTTAAAAGTTTTCCTGTGGCCAGGCTAGCATCCTTATCTTCACCGTCTGTACCATTTGTCTTACTATTGGCATCTGCCGATTTATAGTATGCGTTCAGAAGCTTTTTGTAAGTTCCTGACTGGATCATGGAATAGTCACCAAGAAAATTTGTGGTATTTCCAAATAAACCGCTCATGGTACTGTTGCTTGCTGTATTATTGTAAAAATAATCAAAATAGTTACTTCCTGTGTCTGATGTTCCAAAAATTGATGACATGGCAATCACTCCTTTTCCCGTATGTCTCACTACGAATTTCCGTTACCATATGGCAACCCATTTTACCTGAAACTATATGAAAAGCACCTCCATGTGAAAATCACATAATTCTACTTTCTGCTTTCTGTATAGTATATCGGCGAGTTAAAAAATAAAATCAACCCTTTTTCCCCGATTTTGAAGATATTTTCCTCTTTTTTCCTTTTTTTCGGTTTTTCCATGCTTCCTCTTTCCACCGTTCTTTTCGCAGAGCAATCAGACATTCCTTCCCAAACCCGATTAAATCCTGTCTTCCTGCTTTACATAGTGCCTCTTTGACCAAATCATAATTTGCAGGGTTACGGTACTGGATCAAGGCACGCTGCATTGCCTTTTCATGCGGGTTAGATGGTACATAGACCGTTTCCATTGTCACAGGGTCTAATCCTGTATAATACATGCAGGTCGAAATCGTGGACGGAGTTGGATAAAAATCCTGTACCTGCTCTGGCATATATCCCAGGTCACGAAGATACTCTGCCAGCTCCACTGCTTCTTTTAACCCGGAACCTGGATGGGAAGACATCAAATATGGCACGACAAACTGTTCCTTCCCATATCTTTCATTGATACGCCGATACCGTTTCAGAAAACTCTGATACACTTGATTGTGCGGCTTTCCCATTTTATCTAAAACTACATCAGAAATATGCTCTGGCGCCACACGGAGCTGACCGCTGATATAGTGTTTGCACAGCTCCTGCAAAAAAGTGTCATCTTTATCTGCCATAACATAATCAAATCGTATTCCAGAACGAACAAATACTTTTTTCACTTTTGGAAGTTTTCGCAGCTTCTCTAACAACGAAAGATAATCACTATGATCTACTTTCAGATTATTGCAGGGTTCTGGGAAAAGACATTGGCGTTTTGGGCAGACTCCATATTTTTTCTGTCTTTCACAAGCCGTATGCCGGAAATTAGCAGTCGGCCCGCCAACATCATGGATATATCCTTTAAAATCCGCTTCCTGTGTCATTTTTTCTGCTTCCCGCAACAAAGATTCATGGCTTCTTACCTGCAAAACACGCCCCTGATGAAAAGTCAGCGCACAGAAATTACAGCCGCCAAAACAGCCGCGGCTGCTTGTCAGGCTAAACTTTATTTCATTCAAGGCAGGCACACCACCCTCTTTTTTGTAAGAAGGATGATAATCCCTCCTATATGGCAGCTCATAGATATCATCCATTTCAAGCTGTGTTAAAGGCTCTGCCGGTGGATTCTGCACAATATATCCCTGTTCCCCATAAGGCTCCGCAAGACATTTTGCCGTAATAGCGTCCGTATTGCAATACTGGGTATAAAAGCTTTTTGCATATTCCTTTTTATCCTCACAGAGCCTTTGATAAGATGGCAATTCAATATAATCATAAACCATGTCCAGACTTTTCGTGCGAAAAACCGTTCCCCTGATAAAAGTAAGGTCTGATATCCCAATTCCACTTGCAAGGGCGTCAGCAATTTCCACAACAGAATGCTCCCCCATCCCATAAATCAGCAGGTCTGCCTGGGAATCCATTAAAATAGAATGCTTCATGGAATCTGACCAGTAATCATAATGCGCAAGCCTGCGAAGGCTCGCTTCAATTCCTCCAATAATAATTGGCACTTTTTTATAGACCTTACGAATCAGATTGCAATATACAACTGTCGCATAGTCTGGGCGTTTCCCTGTAACACCGCCTGGACTATAGGCGTCCTGCCCTCTCCTTTTTTTAGAAACGGTATAATGGTTCACCATAGAATCCATATTTCCGGCTGATACCAAAAAACCCAGCTGCGGCCTCCCAAAAACCTGAATACTTTCCTCGTTTTTCCAGTCCGGCTGTGCAATAAAACCAATCCTGTAACCATGCGCTTCCAACACCCTTGTAATAATAGCCGCACCAAAAGAAGGATGATCTACATAAGCATCACCATTAATATATACAAAATCAACCGCATCCCACCCTCTTTTTTTCATATCTTTTTTACTGATTGGTAAAAATTCTTTCATCTATTCTCTTTCTCCCTTTTCACCTTTCCTACTTGCAAGTTTTCTCTTTTTCATTTATTATAATATACCAAATTAACAGAAGAAAGGAATACTTATGAAAAAATTAATCTTTTTTGATATTGATGGAACAATCATTACCGATGGGCCTGGAGAACATATCATTCCTGGGAGTTTTCCTGAAACACTATCTGCCCTGCAAAAAAATGGGCACCTCTGCTTTATCAATACCGGACGTGCTTTTTCAGAGGTCGATGATGTAATCCGCCGCCTTCCCTTTGACGGCTATATCTGTGGCTGTGGTACATATATTGAATATAAAGGAAAGACACTTTATTCCTATACTATTCCTTTTGAAACAGGCAATGAAATTCTTCGTTCGTTGAACGATTGCCATCTGTCGTGGCTTTTAGAAGGTACCAGGCATGTTTATTACAGTTCTCTTCCCTACCAGACACGCATCCAGGAATTCAAGGATGAACACAGCCGGATGATTCCGGAAGCATTCCGAATTATAACACCAGAGCAGGAAAGAGACATAGAATTTGATAAATTCTGCATCTGTCTGGACAAAAATCATCAATTTGACAAATTTTATGAACAGTATAAAGGAATTTTGACCTTTATTGACAGAAAAGGCGGCTTTTATGAAATCGTTCCAAAAGGCCACTCCAAAGCAAGCGGTATTGCCTTTTTGGAAAACTATTTCGGGGTTCCCTGCGAAGATACAATATCCATCGGAGACAGCGCAAATGATCTTCCTATGTTAGAATATACTGGTTTTAGTATTGCAATGGGAAACAGCTCCAGCGAAGTATTTGATATCGCAGATTATGTTACGGATTCCGTTATGGAAGATGGTATCTATCATGCCATGAAACATTTAGGGCTTATATAGGACAAACCGCCCCCAAAACCAGCATTTATTACAGTTCCTAACAAATCCCCTGCAAAGCCAACGCTTTGAGGGGATTCCTTTAATTACACGAAACTTCTTTCGACAGTTTTTCTAAAACAGACTTATAAATCATAAAGAGATATGCATCCAGAACACAATATTTATTACTGACAAATTCCACTAACTTATACAAAAAACAAATTCCCATCAACAAAACGCTGACACATGTCACATAATAATTCAGATTCAACATCAGTAGCACAACATTCCCCAATAAATATGTTATCAGGACAAAAGCGAAATATCTGGTAATGCGGAACGCAACAGTTACAGTATCTGCCATATCCCGCAACCGCTCTGAAATCCCTGCTTTATTTTCTTCTTTTAGCTGTTCATACATATCATCAAATATTGGTTTGCTGCCTGATGCAAGCTGTGAAACATTCGCATTGGAAAATTTTTTCCGACAGGTATCCACATAGTCGGTGTATCTGTTATTTCCCATCTGCCGTCTTAAACATTTCTGAAAAACATTCATACTGTTTCTGTCCTCCAATCTCTTTCAAAGCCAGAGCACAAATGCACTTCCAAACATCGAAAGAGTAAAAAACATGTTATTTTAGTATACTCAAAAGTTGTATTTTGTTTCCTGGCTTCTGTTTATGCCTGTCCATCTACTCCAAAACGAAAAACCGCAGTTCTTTTGTACTCTTCCCCCGCACGCAGTACAGCACTTGGAAAATTCGGTTTATTAACCGCATCTGGGAAATTCTGTGTTTCAAAACAAATCCCGGAAAAGCTGCTATAAGGCATCTCTTCTTTTCCTGACGCAACAGAAAGCATTCCTGCTGTATAAATCTGAATCCCTGGAAAGTCTGAAAAGACCTCCATTACACGGCCCGTTTCACAATCACTGTATACTGCCGCTTTTACCATTTCCCCTTCTTTTCTATTGACTACATAATTATGGTCGTATCCAGCCACAATGCTTTCATCTGGCTGCGGCTCACCAACTCGTTCTCCAATTTTATGTGGCTTACGAAAATCCAATGCAGTATTTTCTACTGGACGGATTTCTCCGGTAGGAATTAAAATCTCATCGACCGGGGTATACGCATCAGCAAAAATCTGCAATGTCTGGCCTAATACCGTCTTACACTTATGTCCGCCCTTTCCGATATTATAATAACAGTGATTTGTCAGATTAATGACCGTATCTTCGTCGGAAACTCCATAATACTCTATTATCATTTCATCTGCATCATTTAATGTATAGGTCACTGTCACTGTAAGATTTCCTGGAAATCCCTGCTCCATATCCTTACTCACTCTTGTAAAAGAGACTTTGTCTTCCCCTTCTTCCATGGAACATTCTGTTTTGTACATACACCTTTCAAAACGATTGTTTCCTCCATGCAGACAATTTGTTTCATCATTCTGGTCCAACTGATATACCTTCCCATTTAAGGTAAAAGAAGCATTGGAAATACGGTTGGCAACCCTGCCAATAAATGCTCCAAATCCTGGTTTATTCGTTTCATATCCCTCCAGAGAATGAAATCCCAAAGCAATATCCTCTAAAACACCATTCTTATCCGGTACCCAGATATTGGTAATGACCGCACCAAAATCCATAACAGAGACCTTCATTCCATTCTGATTTGTCATCGTGTATTTTGTAACCCGCTCACCATCCTTTGTCACGCCAAAAGCTTCTCTGATAATTCCCATAATCTCCTCCATTTCTCATTTTATCGCAATCTATTACTCACATTCCTTATGATTAGTCTGAGTATAGCAAATGAACATATATTTTACAAGCCTTCTCCTGAACATACTGGAAAAATCTCCGTCATCACATTACTATTCACGGCTGTCCTAAACATCATGCGAAAAACGAAATAAAGTGAGATTGCAGATTAAAAAACAAATCAGAATCCCACTTTATTTGATGATATTCCCTATTTTGAGCCTTGTATTACCATCAAGGCAATAAAGGATTAATTTCAAAGCACAGCACTGACTTTTCTATTGGATCCATGGCAACCAGTACCACATCATTTTCTTTTGTCTTACAGATTATATGAAATATCTCCCTGCAGACATTTTCAGTTTCCATGAGGCCTACCTTAAAATCATACTCTTTAACCTCTCCTAAACACAAGCTTTCCTTCACAAACTCTCCTGCAAGTGAGGCAAATTCCGGTTCCATCTTTTTTAGCTCCCCTGCTTCAAATTCCTGGCCATATTCCGCATCAGGGCCTCTATCATGATAATCCACATATCCAAATACTTCTCCTGTAACACTATTGATACGCAAGGAATATTGGTGCAGTTTGACACCGCTAATATCCACAGCATAATACCGAACACCATAATTCTTTCTATTAACTATATCAGCATTTTCCATTCCATCCATATTCAATAAAGTGCTCTCATCATCTGTCAAAAGATTCCTCTGGAGAGAAATCTCAATATTCTTTCCTGTTACATCCTGCTCCCCATATTTCTGAACCGACTCAATTGCAGCCATCACTGCATCCAAAAGCCCCATATCAGCCTCCGTCTGCTCCTCACCTTCTGACATATGATAGGTAAATTCATAGCCATTCCATAATATCGTAAGGCTATCCCCCGTCTTTTCCTTTATTTCTGCGCTCTCTGGAAGATAAATCCCATACTTTTTATGAAAGACCTCCTTTTCACTTCTCTGCCCGTTCGAATCTGCTGCATTATCCAGCCGCCCCATAGGTTCTGCGTTCTTGTTCACTGTTGTAATGATTTTTTCTGACCTTGCACTGGAGATTTTCTGTGATAATATCCCAGCGCCTCCCAAGGTAATCGCCCCTGCCAGTCCCAGTGTCATCAACGTATAATATCCTTTTCTCATGTTAATCCTTCCTTTCTGCATGAATCCATACAAATCAACTTTTATTTTCCTGCGACTTCTACATCATACGCTGCCATCGTTATCCCTTTCTAATAAAAAAGTAATCAACAGGTAAAACTTTTATGGAAAAAGAACCGTCACCCTTGTTCCTTTGTTCTCCTCTGACCAAAAAGTGATTTCTGCCCCATGCAAATCAGCAATCTGCTTACACAATGAAAGTCCCAGCCCTGTCCTTCCTTCCACCCGGCTTCTTGCTTTGTCCACCCTGTAAAAAGGTTCTGTTATCTTATTTATTTCTTTTGCAGGAATTCCACAGCCATTATCTTCCACCATCAAACAAATACCATCTGGAATACACTCTGCCGTTATGGCAACCCTTCCTCCTTCCTGGCAGGCACAAATCCCATTATGTGCCAGATTATAAAGAAGGCTCTGAAGCAATATCTCATTTCCCTGAATCTCTTCCTCCCCGCAAAAAAACTCCACTCTTACACCGGATTCTTCCCCTTTCTTTTCCAAAGGCTTTCGAATACCAGCAAATATTTCGCAAACCGATATGGACTGCATCATAATCCCATTTTCCCGTATCTTTGCCATATCTAACAGCGTATAGGATAAATCCAAAAGCCTTGTGCTCTCTTTCATAATAAATTCCATACATTCTTCGATTTCCTGCTTTGGTACCCTGGCTTTCTGAATATATTCCGCAAACCCATAAATACTGGTGACAGGACTTTTCAGTTCGTGGGCAAAATTATCCACAAAATCCTGTTTCGCCTGTGCATCCTTTTGAATCTGTAAAATATCATTCTGAATGTTTTCTGCCATTGCATTAATGTGCTCACTTAAAACTGCTATATCATCCGAACCCCTCACTTTTACCCTGGCAGACAAGTCCCCTGAACGCATTTCATCTACCGTCTGTGTTAGCTCCTGAATCGGCTTCATCACCCTTCTTAACAAAAGGTATAAAATCCCTGCTAACCCCAGGGAAAATCCTGCGCTAACCAGCAGATATTTTCTTTGAAGCTGTCCCCACATCGTATCTAACTCAGATAACTCCTTCTCATATTGCAGATAATATGTTCCATTATTTTCATATAACATACTCTGAACCTGTATGATTCTTTTTCCATTTTGCTTCAATATCCTGATCTGAATTTCCTGCCCTGAAACCTCCCAGTTCATTGCGCTGTTCTTTTCCCCTGGATAAATACACTGTTCATCTTTCCAGAATGTCAGATGGATTTCCTGTTTTACATAGTATTTTTCACATATTTCAAGAACACCCTGAATTGGCGCTTTCTTAAGCCGTTCTTGTTTTGCAAGACTTTGCAGGCTGCGTAAAATACTTGCTGAAATCATTCTATACTCTGATTCTACCCTCTTTTGCTCAACAGAAAGATTTTTTTGGTATGTCATATCAAAGACTTGAAACATACCAACATTTAAAACAACGACAAAAAGAAGAATTGTTATAAGATATATTTTCTGCCACAGCTTCATACAAATCTCCTTACATTTCCAGCCGGTATCCCAGCTTGGTAACCGTTTTAATTTCGTGTTCCAACCTCAGTTTTTTTCGCAGTTTCTGGATATGCACATCTACTGTTTTTGTCTCTCCTTCATAATCATATCCCCAGGCCAGTTCCAGCAATTTCTCCCTGGACAGGGCAATATTTTTATTTCGTATTAACACTTCCAGTAAGTTAAATTCCTGTGGTGTCAGTGCGACTTCCCGTCCCTCCATCTCCACTGTTCTTTTATTTAGATTTACCTGCACACTGCCAAGACAGAGTTTCTCCTCCTTTTGGCTTCTGCGCAGAATCACATTTACCCTTGCAAGCAGCTCAAGCATTTCAAATGGCTTGACAATATAATCTTCTGCCCCTAAAGACAGCCCCAAAAGCTTATCTTTCAACTCGCCTTTTGCTGTCACGAATATCACAGGGGTATCCTGTATTTCTGAAATCAATTCAAACCCCGACATCCCTGAAAGCATCACATCCAGCAGAATCAGATCATACTGTTTGCCTGCAGCCATTTCCTGTGCCTGTTTTCCATCAAAACAACAGACACACTCATGCCCTGCCAGCCTCAGATTTCTCCGAATCAGTTCATTAATGTGTCTGTCATCCTCCACAATCAATATTTTAGCCATCCTGTCTCACTCCTTTTTGGTATTCGTTAGACATAATTTATAATTCATAATTAAAATTATTAACGCATGTATTTTATGCGTTTACTATAACAGAAAAAAGTAATGAAAAGATAAAATTGCCTCTATTTCACCCTTTCTCAAATAATTCTTTAACCGTCCGAAAACACCAAAAAGAATCTAGTATAATCCGATTTAATTACCTTATCTTTTGGTGAGTATGCTTTTTTACACTTGTGCTATCGGGAAAGCGGACCAGCAAAAGGTATGGTTAATTAAATTGGGTTATACTAGTCCACCACACAGACCTTCTCTATCCCATACTGTAAAAACAGCTCTGCCATCTCCTTTGTAATCCTCTCTCCGCATACCGCAATTGGAATTGCCGGAGGGCAAGACACTGTTTCTGCCGCACAAATCTTTCCAACAGCTTCCTGAACCGGAAGCATTATATGCCTGGAAAAAGCCGCCTCACGAATTGTCATTGCCCATTCTGTCTGAATATCATCCACAACCTTTAATGGCAGCGCTTTCTTTTTTTTCTTGATCATCCTTGTCTCTAATGCCCAACAATAAAGCCGTTCCCAATCCGATTCTGTATTCTCTGGTGTTACCATTAGCACAACACTCTGCCAGTCCGCATACTCACACTCTATAAAAAAACTTCTCATCTCCTCTGCAATCTCTTCCCCATCATAGCCATTCTTTGCCGTATGAAACACAATTTTTAATGGTTCAGAGTGTTCCACACAAATCCCCATTTCTGTAAGTTCCTGTTTTATAACGGTCGTTTTATCTACCAGTTTTTCCAGTTTTTGAGGATATTCCTGTGAAAGATACCGATTACATAAATCCAGGGACTGCAATAAAAGATACGAAGGACTGGTAGAACCAAGCATGGCAAGCGCCTGCACAGCATATGGTTCAAACCGTTCCCTGTAATCGCAATGAATATGAAGATAGGCTGCCCCTGTCAGAGCCGGAAGTGTTTTATGCGCAGAGTCACAGCACATTGCCGCACCAAGATCAAGCGGGTGGAGAGGCTGTTTTAAAAAATGAAGATACGCCCCATGCGCATTGTCTACCAGAAGGGGAAGATCATATTTTCTACAGACTTTGGACAAATCAGCAAGCTCTGCCATCTGCCCCAGATAATCCGGTGAGGTAATATAAACACCAAGTGGTTTTTTCTCTGATTGCAGTATTGCCTCTTCAAGTATTTCTGTACTTATGTTGACACTGCAAATACTTGTCTGCTTTTGTGAAGGGAGGAAACAAAGTTCAAAGTCTAAAAGCGCACAGGCATCTACCAAACTGCGGTGTACATTTCTTGCGGCTAACAGAAACGGCCGCTGCTGCCCCTTGTCCATTCCCTGTTCCATTTTTAATATGGCAAGCATTGCCTTGACACAAAGACTGGAACCTTCCGTCGAATAATGAGTTGCACCGCTCCCGAAAAGACTGGCGGCATTTTTCTGACTTTCTGCCAGAATACCATCGCCATGATGCAGCACATCTGCCCCTGGAATCTCTGTAATATCATATGGCTCACACCCAAAAAACACATGCCCTTTATGGCCGGGCATGTGAAATCTTGTTTTTTTGCTTTTTTGATACTCCCCTACAAACCGGACTACTGGTGTTTCCATTTTCCAATCACTTCTCCCATCTTGACAACAGTTTCAAATCCTTCCTCCGTATTTTTTACAATATCTTCTGCCAGTACCACTTTATCCTTTTCAAAAACAAGGATTACTGTTGAACCGCCAAATTCAAAATACCCTTTTTCCATTCCCCGCCGCACTTCCATCTTCTCATGATGATTGACAATCTTTCCAACAAAAAGCGCTCCAACTTCCATCATTAGCACATTTCCAAAATGCCTGCTCTTTAAGATAGAAAATTCCCGGGCATTTTCTGTATAAACAGAATATTTCTCATTTGCCAAAGGATTTACAGTATGAAAAACTCCTGGTATTTTATAATTTTTTGTCTTAATTCCTTCGTCTATATAAGCATAATGATGGTAATCTTCCACCGTAAGGCGAAACACACAAAGAGTGCCTCCCAGATACCTGTCCGCAAGCTTTTTACTCCGCACCAGACTTTCCATTGTATATTCTGTATTTTTCACTGTAAAAGTACCATCTTCTGTAACCGGATACAGGCTTAACCGGGCATCGCATGGCGAACAGAGCAGTTCTGCCTCTTTCGTAAAAATACGTTCTCCCTCTTTTATCCTTCTGGTAAAAAAGTGATTAAAACTTTCATAATCGCCATCCTCATACTCCTCCATAGAAATGTCACTTTTGGCAATAAACGGCGAAATAAATGGTATGGACAGCTTTGAGTCCAAAAGCCTGCCCCCTATCTTAGAAACTTCCGGCTGGACAAATAGCTTTAATGCCTTACGCCCTGTCTCTGTTTCATATAATTTCTTTAAAAGTTTATCCTGTGTTTCATTTTCTAAAACTACATTTCCTTCCCTGTCTTTACAAGCCATATTTTACCTCACTTTCTATTTCTTAGGAACTGTCGTGAAATAATTTGCAGATAGTTCGCTGGATTTTTCTTTGACAGTGCCGGACAAAAATCGGGCGCATAGCGGGCTATGTAACTGATTTTTGGTTGGTGCTGTCAGAGAAAAAAACAAGAAATAGAGCAAATTATTTTGCGACAGTTCCTTACAGTCCCCTCCTTAAAAAATCCAATAATCCTGTATCTGGAAACTTCATTTTGGGGATTCTGAAATTTGAAAATAAAATAACAATGATAACCGCCACCGCAACAATAAATACTAAAAATGTCAATACCATATTATTTGGCTTCTTTAATGGAAAATCAAAGATAAAAAGAAACCCAACAACAAAAAGAGAAATATGCAACACTACAATGAATGCCGCATTACTGATAAATACCTGAAGCATAAAAATCAGCGGAAGCACAATCGCCATGGAAGTAATGGGAAGACCATGGTAATATTTATTGGCCCCCTCTTCCACCTGCTGTCGTTTTGTTTCCAATACATTAAAATATCCAAGGCGGATCACCGAACAGATACAGTAAAAGCAAATCAGGCACCATCCTAACAGCCCACGGACACCAAGCAAAAAACAAATCATCGCCGGATATGCCCCAAAACAGATGACATCGCAAAGCGAATCAATCTGCATTCCAAAAAGCTTCTCTTCCTCTGTACGGTTCTTCTTACTTCTGGCAATCTTCCCATCAAACATATCACACAGACCAGAAAGTGCCAGACAAAGGATTGCCGTACGGAATCTTCCATCAATCGCCTGTGTCATACCAATCACAGAAATAGACAATCCAATATAAGTCAGGACTACCGTATAATCATAACACCCAATAAACTTTTTCTTCTTTTTCATTTCAATCTCCATTCCACCGCCTTTGGCTGGCGGCACTGTCTGTTATAATAAAGTATGCAGCTCCTGTCATAACAGCACTGATGATTAACTGTGTATAATAACTAATTCCACGGCTCACAATCATAACCGGCAATACAAGTTCTTTTCCACAGATTGGCCGGAAAATCCGCAAAAACAGATTTTCACTGATTCCCATTCCCCCTGGAAGCGGAAGCATATCTACTGATACAGATATCATCCCCTGCAGCGTTGTAATCGTAAAACCATCTACACCATGCAGAGAAAAAGACAAATATATCAGATATGTAATTAAAAACCACATGACACGCTGCACAAAAGTAATGAGAAATACATTCACAATAACACGTTTATTTTTCCGCAAATAATCTGCCACGCTGCGATAACGTTCCATCGCACTTTCTATCTTTAAGACCAATTTTTTTTCTTTCTTAAAATGAGTAATCTTTCCAAAAATCCGTACCAGGCCTAGTAAAATATTCTCTGCAAGTGTTGGATGAAATACCAGAATCATCATAAAAGCCACACAAAAAACATTCAGCGCTACTCCCAGATAACACCATCCAAGCACTGGCTCAAGATATTTCATAATTGTTTTTGGACGGAAAATAACAACCACAAGACCTATTACAACCAATACCGCTTTATAGGTAATGGTAACAATCATCAAAATCAGCGTGGAAACCGACATTGACAATTTATCCTTTTTCATAAAGTAAAGCTGTGCCGGCTGCCCGCCTGTTGCAGAAGGCGTAATTGCACTGAAAAAAAATCCTACAAAAGAATATAAAAAGCAATGTGTCAGAATGGTTGGTTGCCCCACGGAACGCATCATATAATGGATAATCACCGATTCACTCAATATAAAAAGCACTACAAGCACAGTACCAGCCAGCCAGTACCATGCATTGGACTGCTTCAAATACTCCGACAATGCTTCCATATCCTCTCCGTGAAAGACATAATACATTGTAAGCCCAAACACTAAAAGCAAAAAAAGAATATTAAATATGGTCTTTTTACTCTTCATTCCACTTTTCCCCAAACACCTTTCTGTTAACCCTGTCAAAAATTTCCTCAATCCCGTGATAATACTTTGTATGCTGCCCAATAAAATAGCATATCTCTGCAATCGCCACTCCAGCGATTACATCTACAATAAAATGTTGTTTCGTAAATAAAGTTGACGCAAATACCGCTATTGCAAACAATGCCGAAAAAACCTGGTACCATTTTGGAACGGAACTTCTGCCCCTGATTCCCACAAAGCAAAGCCAGCTCACCAGACAGTGAATCGATGGAAACAGATTTGTCGGTGCATCAACCCAGTACACAAACTGAATGAGCAATTCTGGAAAACTATTTCCTGTTACCTCTGGCCGTATGTTCGTTGTTGGAAGCAGTATAAAAAAAATACCGCATATGATTCGGGAAAGATAATCGCCTGTCGCAAAGCAAAACCACTCCTCTTTTCCCTGTCTGGTAATTAAAACATAATTAACTGCCCAGAAAAAGAAACAGCCTAGATATACAAATGCCCACATTGGCTCAAAAGGAATTACCTCATCTAAAGGCATTGTCAAATCAAAATGCTTTGCCTTCTTCATTAAAATCTGCAGCCCTGTATAAATAAGCGAATTAAATACAAAACAAAAAATAACAGAAAAAAAACCATATTTTGGAATAATTTTTCCAACCGTCTTTTCATACCAAAGGCAAAACTTTGTCTTATCTGGTTTCATACTCCACCTCACTTCTGTGCCTATTATAGCATATATTTTCCCCATTATGCACCATTTTAAGCATATTCTAAGGAAAGATTAAGGTAGATTGCTACGTTCACTCTGTTCTCAGTAATAACAGCCTGCTGATCTAATCAGAAGCCCCATCCTCAAAATTTCTGCCCTTTTTCAGATTTTCGCTTTCTGATCCGTCCCCTTTTCCTGTAATCAAACGGTAAATAAGTAAATATACATAAATCAAAATTGGTATCACCAAGGTAGCAAGAAGGCTTGCCTTGAATAAGCCTGCTGCCGAAGGTGTTGCAAAAACAGCCGCAATCAAAGTCACCACATACATTCCCACCAGAATAATAACACCTGCCATTGCCAGTATTCTCTTTCCCTTTTTCATCGCCTCTCTCCTATAGAAACCATAAAGTTTCTTACAAATGGCCAGTCAGTAACCGAAACAAATTATTCCGCAAATCTATTGGCCATTCTTTATTTTCTGAAAATATTCCTGTATCGTTTTCTCATATCCATTGTCTGATGGACAATAGAACTTTCTCCCTGCCAGCTCATCTGGCAGATACTGCTGCTCTACATAATGGTTTGGGAAATTATGGGCATATTGATACCCAATTCCATGGCCAAGCTTTCCTGCACTTTTATAATGGGCGTCCTGCAGATGAGGCGGAATCGTTGTAATACCTTCCTCCTTCACAGCATCCATCGCTTTCTGGATTGCTGTCACCGCAGAGTTGCTTTTTGGAGCGGAAGCCACATAAGTAACCGCCTGCGCCAAAATAATCTGCGCCTCCGGCATACCGATACGCTCTACCGCCTGTGCCGCACTTGTAGCCACCACAAGAGCCATTGGATCTGCATTGGAAACATCCTCTGCTGCGCAAATCATAATCCGCCTGGCAATAAATTTAATATCCTCTCCCGCATACAGCATACGTGCCAGATAATAGACTGCCGCATCCGGGTCAGAACCACGCATACTTTTAATAAAAGCAGACGCCGTATCATAGTGGTTATCTCCTGTCTTATCATAACGCACTACCCTTTTCTGAATACATTCTCCCGCTACTTCTTCTGTAATATGGATTACGCCATCTTCGCTGCGCAGGGTCGTAAGCACTCCAAGCTCCACTGCATTCAGCGCCATTCTTGCATCCCCGCCGGAAATATCCGCCAGAAAATCAAGTGCTTCTTCTGTAATATCCGCCTGATAAGAACCAAGGCCTTTCTCTTCATCTGTTATAGCACGTTTCAGCAATGTCTTGATATTATCTGTAGTAAGAGGATGTAATTCAAAAATGACAGAACGTGATAAGAGTGCTCCATTTACTTCAAAATAAGGATTTTCTGTTGTCGCACCAATCAATATTACTGTTCCATCTTCCACAAACGGAAGAAGATAGTCCTGCTGCCCCTTATTGAAACGATGGATTTCGTCTACAAAAAGAATGGTCTTTCTGCTATACATTCCAGCGTTATCTTTTGCTTTCTTGACAACTTCTTCCATATCCTTTTTTCCGGCAGAAGTTGCATTAATCTGTAAAAAATCCGCACTTGTTGTATTGGCAATCACTTTTGCAAGCGTTGTTTTTCCTGTCCCTGGCGGACCATAAAACAAAACAGAACTGAGTTTATCTGCCTGAATCGCACGATATAACAGCTTATCTTTCCCAATAATATGCTCCTGCCCCACTACCTCTTCTAAACTTACCGGACGGAGCCTGGAAGCCAAAGGGGACTCTGTTTCTTGGTTCTGTTCCCTCATATAATCAAACAAATCCATAGTTTTCTCCAGTTATTATATCATTTTATGTTCTTTTTCATTAAGAACTGTTTGTTCCTAAGAAATAACGATTTAGCAGTCAAAGATAACAACTTTTTTTTCTATTTCCGCAAAATATACTTCATCCTTTTCCTGTGTAATCACTGCCTGCCCAAAAGTCGCCTCTGTTACCTCTTTTCTGACCTTTTCTGTAAGGCCACATGGAACTAAAAGAACCATCTGCACTTTATCCGTATAAAGGGTATCCAATACCGCTGCCTCAAGCTGTGCCGCCACATACTGCAATTTTCCAATCCCATTATAGTCTGTATCCACTGTCATACGGTATCCCGCTTGTTTTGTAATAATACAACTTGCCATAAGCCCTGCCTGTGTTGCCTGGGAATACGCCCGCACCAAACCACCCGTTCCCAAAAGAGTGCCACCAAAATAGCGCGTCACAATAACAAGCACATTTTTTAACTCTCTCTTTGTCAAAACCTCTAAAATAGGACGTCCCGCCGTACCAGATGGCTCTCCGTCATCACTGCAGCGGGAAATCGCACCGTCTGCCCCTAAAACAAACGCATAACAATTATGTCTGGCATCCCAGTACTTTTTCCTTGTCGCTTCCAAAATCTGCGTGACTTCTTCTTCCGTTTTTACCGGAAATACCTGTGCGATAAAACGTGACTTTTTTTCCACAATTTCATCGCTTCCCCCTGTATAAACCGTATCATAGGCCGTCATAACAATCTCCATCCCTCCATAGCCACTGCCTATTTTACTGTAACCAATAGAACCACAAAGCACCAACCTATAGTACTTTTATAACTCTTTGAAACTGTCAACAGCTAATTTATTGACAGTTCTCTGTAAATATCAGGAAATACCTCCACACTTCTTACAAGTATCCCATTGACATACGCAATAAAAATACCATAGTTAACAATTGGCACATTCTGCTCTCCAGCTCTGAAAATCCGGTGCTTCATCTCTTTCTCATGCAGAGTACAGCCGCCGCAGTGAATGATCAGCGAATATGCAGACAAATCCGCTGGGAAATCTGTACCACTGCAAGTTTCCAATACAAGCTCTTTGCCTGTATGATTTCTTAACCAGCGCGGAATCTTCACTGTTCCGATATCCTCACACTGTCTGTGATGGGTACAGCCCTCTGCAATCAGGACTTTATCCCCATCCTGTAAAGAATCCACCGCTTTTACTCCCTGCACCAGTTTTTTCAGATTTCCTTTATGGCGTGCAAAAAGGATTGAAAAAGATGTCAGTAAAATCTGTTCCGGCACTATAGCATTTACTTCCTTAAAAGCCTGTGAATCCGTTACAACCAATTTTACTTTACCTTTTAAATTATCCAGTGTCTGTTCAAGCTGTGGAACCTGTGTCACTACAGCAATGGCGTGGTTATCTAAAATATCCCGGATTACCTGCTGCTGCGGCATAATCAATCTTCCCTTCGGCGCTGCTGAATCCACTGGTACAACAAGAACAACCGTATCTTTCTCTTTAATGAAATCCCCAACAATATGAAGTTTTAAATCATGGTCTGGCGCTAAGGAAACCAAAGTTTCTTTTAATTCTTCCAGTCCTTTTTTTTCTGTCGTACTAACCACATTTACCGGAACTGCAGCATTTTTTTCAGAAATCTTTTGATAGAATTTTTCTACATCTATATCACTGATACAATCTGATTTGTTTAATATAATAATGTATGGCAGCTTCTTTTCTTCAAGTAAGGAAATAATTTCTTCTTCTTTGGCAGGAAGCCCCCGCTTTTTCGAAAGGTGATCCTCTGTTACTGTTGTAATATCGATTACCACCAGAGCAATATCCGTTTTATTTAAAACCTGTACCGCTTTTTCTACACGCTTTTTTCCAAGCTCTCCCTCATCATCAAGCCCTGGTGTATCAATAAACATACATGGTCCCAGCGGTAAAACCTCCATCGCCTTGTAAACGGGATCTGTTGTTGTCCCCTTCGTTTCTGATACAATTGCAAGGGACTGTCCTGTAATTGCATTCAGCACACTGGATTTCCCGGCATTCCGCTTCCCAAAAATCGCAATCTGCAGGCGGTCCCCCTGCATTGTTGTCTGCAAACCCATACTATCACTCCCTTATCTGTCCATTTCCATTAATCAGATATTTCTGCGTTGTCAATTCCCTAAGTCCCATCGGCCCCCTTACATGAAGCTTCTGGGTAGAAATCCCAATCTCCGCTCCAAGCCCAAACTCTCCACCATCGGTAAATCTGGTAGAACAGTTGACATAAACACATGCCGAATCAACCTCTTTCTGAAACTGCTCTGCATGATCATAATTCTTTGTTATGATACACTCCGAATGGCCGCTTGTATATCTCCTGATATGTGCAATTGCCTCATCAATAGAAGCAACCACCTTAACTGCAATCATATAATCTAAAAACTCTGTCGCATAATCCTCTTCTGTTGCCAAAACTACGCTTTCCCCAAGAATCTGCTTTGTCCTTTCACAGCCACGGATTTCTACCTGATGTGCATCGAATGCTTTTTTCAGCCCTGGAAGAAATTCCGCTGCCACAGCTTCATGCACCAGACAGGTCTCTAACGCATTGCATACACTTGGACGCTGTGTCTTTCCATTATCCGTAATTGCAATGGCCATCTCCAAATCCGCTGCTTCATCCACATAAATATGGCAGTTGCCTGTCCCCGTTTCAATGACAGGAACTGTCGCATTCTTTACGACTGCCTGAATCAGTCCAGCTCCTCCCCGTGGAATCAGCACATCAATATATCGGTTTGCCCGCATCATAGCGTTTGCTACGTCCCTCGAAGTATCCTCCACAAGCTGAACCGTCTCCCTCGCAAAGCCACAAAGTTCCAATGCACGCTGCATAAGCTTCATCAAAATCTGATTGGAATGAAATGCTTCTTTTCCACCACGCAGAATTGCCACATTGCCGCTTTTTAAACAAAGCGCCGCCGCATCCACAGTCACATTTGGACGGGACTCATAAATAATTCCCACCACTCCTAAAGGCACCCTGATTTTTGTAATCCGCATCCCATTCGGGCGGTTTGAACCTGACAAAACCTCCCCAACAGGATCTTCCAGGCTGACAAGCTGCAAACAGGCATCAGCAATCCCGTCAATCCGCTCTTTCGTCAGGCGCAGGCGGTCAACCATTACCTCTGTAATGCCATTTTCCTTTGCCTGCGCAATATCCTTTTCATTTTCAACCAGAATTACCTCTTTATTCTCCCTTAATATTTCTGCTATCTTTTCCAGAATTTTATTTTTTTCTCCAGCAGATGCCGTTGCAATCTTATCCTTTGCAGCAGATGCCTTCTGCCCCAACTCTTCTATATAACTCATTATAACCCTCCATACCTCGCTTTGCGGACTAAATATTGATGAACTTAGAACATGCAATCGCAAGGGCTCCCGGCCCAATATGGCAGGAAACACTTAACGAAAGCGGCGCTACATCCACTTCTGTTACGCCAAATTTTTTCCTGATTTCCTCTGCAAACTCCGCTGCTGCCTCCTCATTTTTTGTGTGGGCAACTGCAAAGTGAATATTAGAAGTATTCTCCATGCCTCCAAAACGTTTTATCACATCATTTTCCATTGCAGAAAGCATTTTACTGACTCCCTGCTTTTTCGTCCGCGCCACAGTAAAAGCATCTAACTTCTCTCCCTGAATCTGCAGCACAGGCTTTAAACGAAGCGCAGAACCAAGCGCTGCAGCAGCCGGGGTAATTCTTCCGCCCTTCCTCAGGTACTTTAACGTATCTAACATAATATAGATACTGGAATCAAATTTTACCTTTTCCAGATAATTTTTAATTTCCACTGCTGTCATTCCTTTTTCACAAAGTTCCTTTGCATCTCTCACCGCCTGGCTTTGGGTAACGGAAATCCGCTGGTTGTCCACCACCTGTACCCTTCCATCATACTCCTGCGCCAGAAGATTTGCCGTCTGACAGGAACTTGATAACCCGCTTGACATCGGAATATGAACAATACTGTCCGACTCCTCTAAAAGTTCCTCCCAAAGCTGCATCACTGACTCTGGCGCTGGCTGCGACGTTGAAATCGTAACATCCTGTTCCAAATGATGATAAAATTCCTCATGCGTCAAATTAATATCTTCAAAATAAGTCTCACCATCAATTAAAAATGGCATTGGTAATACTCGCACCCCTAAATCTGCCGCCTGTTTTTGCGTAATACCGCTATTACTGTCTGTCACAACACTGATTTTGTTCATAATCACCTCATGGGAACTGTCTGCAAATTGTTTGTTCTTTTAAGGAACTGCCAGTCATTAGCCTGAACAACCCGCCCAGCTAATTCATTGACCATCCCTAAGTAAGGAACAGTTCCTTACCTGTTTCATATTTTTTACACTTCAATTTCTCTATTATATATGAATTTTTTGTGAAACACAACCATAGTTTACTATTCACAACCGTCCTAAACATCATGCATCGTTTCCCAAAAATTTTCCAATTAACACTTTCTTTCCCTCAAATGCAAAACCATACATTCTGATATGTTCCACAGAAATCCCTTCTGCCTCAAGGGAAGCTGCATACTTCTTTTCTTTCATCTGCAATAGTGCCGCATCCACGGTATCCTTTAATGTTTCTTCATCCTCTGGATCATGTACTTTAAACTCCATAACCATTGCATCATCTGCACTATTTTTTGGCTTGAGCATCACATCATAACGCCCAAACCCACTCTCCCGGTTTGAGGTAATTACATACCGGCCGGAAAGTTCCACCATAAGCCCAAGCACAAAGCCATGATAAAACCGTTCTGGCTCTGTGCTTTCCGATGGCTTATTGCCAGCATCAAAATTGCTGAACGTGGCAAGGGCTACTTTATTCATATAGTGGTTCATTGCCTTTGTGTCATCAAGCAGCAGCGCTTTGATAAAGTCATTGTATGCTGGCGAATACCTCTTAAACCAGCCCTCAATCATACTCCGGAACATCAGCCTGACTTCCTTGTTTGTAAGCTTTAAGCTATACTCCCCAACTCCCTCTTCTAACGTGTATTTTTCCACCTTTAAATACCCACTGGCAAGCAGAAGGCTCCAGATGGCATATTCATTGTGGTCAAGCTGGTTAAAGACAATCTGCTCATCAATCCTTGTATGGAGAACCCCTCCGTTTAGCAAATCCTCCATTGTAATCTTTACCTCCCTGCTGCCCTCCCGTATCAGGTTCCCTACAAGGCTGTTACTGCTGGTGTTTGCCCAATACGTTGAAAATTTTCTTTCATCCAGAAAATTAATGATTGACCACGGATTGTAAATATCCGTCCTGTTCCCAAAAGTAAATCCATCATACCAATCCCTGACACTTTCCTCCATATCTGCCATCCCAAATTCATGCAGGGCTGCCGATACCTCCTCCTGGGTAAACCCAAAAGAGTCTGCGTATTTATTGGAAGTTGTTGTTACCACAACAAGATTGTTCAAATCAGAAAAAATACTTTCTTTGCTAACCCTTGTAATCCCTGTCATAATCGCCCTGTCAAGATATGGGTTTGTCTTAAATGTGGAATTAAACAGATTCCTCATAAATGAAACAATTTCCTCCCAGTACCCATTTACATAGGCTTCCTGCATTGGCGTATCATATTCATCCAGTAAAATAATAACCTTTTTTCCATAATGCCGCATCAACAGTTTTGAAAGCATATTTAATGACATTGCTGCAATATTGTCACCCATCTTCCATGATACCTCATTAAAAAGCTCCTTCTCCTTGTTATCCATCAAATTCTCTATATCTGACAGAAATTTATACTTATTGTACTGTTCATAAATCAAACGGCACATCATTTTGCGCATTTCTGAAAACTCTCTAGTTCCCTTCACACCTGCAAAGCTAAAGCTGATGACTGGATATTTTCCCTGCAGGCTGCGGTACTGCTCTTCTTTCCAGATCCCCATATTCTCAAACAAATCGCCCCGACCAGCATAATCAACGGAAAAAAACTGCTCCACCATACTCATATTCAGCGTCTTCCCAAACCGCCTTGGACGGGTAATCAGCGTCACTTCATCCTCATTTTCCCACCATTCTTTAATGAATAATGTTTTATCTACATAAAAATTATGGTTCCCCACTATTTTTTCATAATTCTGTTTTCCGATTCCGACCGTCCTTGCCATAACATTGCCCCCTTACTCTGTTTTACCAGCTATCCGATTAGCACTTTTTTCCCCTCAAATGCAAACCCGTACATTCTGATATGTCCCACAGGAATCCCTTCTGCCTCAAGGGAAGCTGCATACTTCTTTTCCTTCATCTGCAATAGTGCCGCATCCACGGTATCCTTTAATGTTTCTTCATCCTCTGGATCATGTACTTTAAACTCCATAACCATTGCATCATCTGCACTATTTTTTGGCTTGAGCATCACATCATAACGCCCAAACCCACTCTCCCGGTTTGAGGTAATTACATACCGGCCGGAAAGTTCCACCATAAGCCCAAGCACAAAGCCATGATAAAACCGTTCTGGCTCTGTGCTTTCCGATGGCTTATTGCCAGCATCAAAATTGCTGAACGTGGCAAGGGCTACTTTATTCATATAGTGGTTCATTGCTTTTTTGTCATCAAGCAGCAATGCCTTGATAAAATCATTGTACGCTGGAACATAATCCTTAAACCAGCCCTCAATCATATTCTCAAACATTATTTTTGTTTCCTTGTTTGTAAGCTTTAAATCATATTCCTTTTTTCCTGTTTCCCCATCAATCGTGTAACCTTCCACCTTTAAATACCCGCAAGCAAGCAGAAGACTCCAGATGGCATATTCATTATATTCAAGCTGGCTAAATGCAATCTGCTCATCAATTTTTGTATGAAATGATTCCCCATTTAGCAGGCTTTCCATAATCAGCTTTATCCCTCTGCTGCCCTCCTGTATCAATTTTCCTACAAGACCATTACTGCTGGTATTCGCCCAGTAAGTATCCAACTTTTTTTCATCCAAAAAATTGATAATAGACCACGGATTGTAAATATCTTTCATTTTTCCAAAAGTAAATCCATCATACCAGTCTTTCACACCATATTCCATATCAGATAAACCATATTCTGATAGTGCCTCCAACACCTCTTCCTGTGTAAAACCAAATGCATCTGCATACTTGTTAGAAGTTGTTGTCACCACGGCTAAATTATTTAAATCAGAGAAAATAGACTCTTTACTAACTCTTGTAATTCCTGTCATAATTGCCTTACCCAAACATGGATTTGTTTTAAAAGTACAATTAAACAAATTTCTGATAAAGTACACAATCTCATCCCAGTATCCATTCAGATATGCCTCCTGCATTGGGGTATCATATTCATCTAACAGGATAATAACATCTTTCTTATAATAGCGCTGCATATAATCGCACAATCTTTGCAGGGATACCACAGCATCCATTTGGGTCATATCATTTGAAGCCTTTTCAAAATAGCGGATTTCCCCTTCCGTCAAAAGACCACTGTCTTTCAAAAACATTTTTTTATTATACAAATCAGAAAGAATCTGGCACATCCGTATTACTGCCCCTTCAAACGTATTTTCCTTCATATTTGCAAAACTGAGACTGATAACTGGATATTTTCCCTGCATTTCCCGATATTTTTCCTCTTTCCAGATATTCATGTTCTCAAATAAATCACTGCGGCCTGCATAATCAATGGAAAAGAAACGCTCTACCATACTTATATTCAATGTTTTGCCAAACCGCCTTGGACGGACAATCAGTGTTACTTCATCATCATTTTCCCACCACTCTTTGATAAAATTTGTCTTATCGACATAAAAATTGTTATTCTTCACAATCCTTTCGTAATTCTGTTTTCCAATACCAACTGTCCTTGCCATACGATCCTCCTGATTCTGATTTTATCTTATACTAACACAAAAGGTGTCCAAAATGAACACCTTTTCATGAACTTATCTATCCAATTCCTTTCAAAGGCAAAAGTAGCATTAAACAAGCATATCCTTTACGGGATATGCCTGCTTAAGAACAGTTAACAAATTTATTGTTCATTCCTTATCCAAAACCCAAACTACTCATTGCCTCTTATCATACGATACCCCTCTACTTATGGCGCAGATTGTTGCACCAGGTCATAGCATACACCACCTATCTCCACTCCAGCCAGTTCCTCTGGATGAATTGTTGCACGTTTTCCCCAATAACTGTCCTCTCCTTCATAAAAACATCCAGCTGCAACAGTCAAGTCATATCCAGGAACATTTAATGCCGGAGAAAATCCTGATATACCTTCCTGTTTTATTTTTGAACCATCTTTCATTATAAAGGAAACAGTAGCGCCATCGGAGTCCGGACTTGCAAGAAAATCTTCTTCCAAACGTGTCCCCCTGCCAAATTTGTCATTTATTCTAGAATAAACCCCCTGATTTTTTCCAAAAATTCCATAAGATAACTTTGACACAAGGAGATATTCCGGCTTATAAAATTTGCTAGGCGAACCCTCTCCTTTCAACTGGTAGGCAAAAGTATCCATGTTACTGCTTAGTTTTATTTTTCCCTCTCCTTTTTTCTCACACATTGGATAAGACAATATCCGCTCGATTTCATTCATGTTGAAATTGCCGCTGTAATCCACACACTCAAAAGTAAAATACCTTGCCTGCTCTGTTGCCATATCCTTATACTCTTCTAAGCCTGCAGAATAACCCACTGTCTTTCCGATAATGTCTCCCTCATACAAAAACTGTATCGCATCTATGCCCAATTTTTCCTTAAACAGCCATTGTTTTCCTGTCTCATCCAACGCCTGATAGCAAATATCCAAATAAGCGCAGGCTCCATCCGACAGCATTTTCGTCACCTGCATTTTTACATGGCCATCGCTGTCCTCATACACATTCTTTACAACATCCTCTTTCACATTTGCCGGCCTGTCAAAAAACTGATTCAAAAAACCTTTTACGTTATCCGCAAGCCCTGTCTGTGGAATACACAGGACACAGACAAGAATTGCCGCAGCAATACCTCCTGCCAGTTTTACTGCATGCCGCTGACTCCATCTGCCATGTTTTTTTTCAGCTCTTTTTTCAATAATATCCCAGATTTCATCCTGTTTTTCCCTTCCAGGTAAAATCTGTTCCTGCATTTTCTGATAATCCTGTCTCATATTCACCACACCTTTCTTATTTCACCACTTCCTGCATTTTCCTCTTCCTCAAGCTCCAGCCGCAGTATATTCCGAGCCTTTGCAAGACGGCTCCGCACAGTAGATGCATTTGTATGAAGCAGCTTTGCAATTTCTGCACTCTGATACCCCTCAAAGTAATACAGATACACCGGCAGCCGATATTTCTCCTCCAGCTTTTTCTCAACTGGCTCTTGCAGCAATTAGATGCTGTAACAATCAGCCATGCCTTTGTTTTCTCATCGCCTTCATAAGTAAAATGCCCCTGCAACAGCCTAAGAAACGTCTCCTGCACCATATCACAGGCATCGGCCTCGTTTTTCATATAAAGAAAACAAACACTGTATATTGCCGCAAAATGCTTGCGATACAAATTTTCCGCTTCCCTGGTCTGCACTTTTTCACTCCCTCTCATATAGATTTATAAGCGCTTATATAAATAAAACGCTTGAACAGTAGAAATTGTCCACAGAATAATAAATATTTAGAATATTTTAGAGCGTATCTGAAAATTTATTCTCAAACACGCTCTAAAAATCTGTAAACTATAACCTGTCCATCTTGACTTCTCTATTTCTGTACATGTTCTAATACCGAACAAAACCCTTCTATCTTCGCATCCGTTTCCGGTTTTATCTTTTCCTTGGGATCAATCAGGGCAAGCTCTGCCTCAAATGTATCAACGCCAATATATCTTTTCATTTTATCCATCGCCTTATCCGCACCACCTCCGCTAAAGCATACAAAGGCAGCAATCTTCTTTTTCTGAATATGTTTATTCTCCTGAATAAACGTTCTTATTGGCGGTGCAAAACTACTCGCCCAAACTGGCGTTCCAATTATAATTGTATCATATTGTCCGGCATTAAATTCATAAGGCAATAATTTCGGCTTTTCTCTCATAACCGCACTTTTTCCGCCCCAGATAAATTTCTTTGCTCCCCGATCAGGATATGCCTTTACCGGCTCAATTCTAATCATATCCGCTCCTAACTTTTCTGCTATTTTCCCTGCAATAAATTTTGTATTTCCTGACATTGAATAATATATAATTGCTGTTTTCACTTATTTTTCCACTCCTCAATTAATATTTTTGCTTCCTTACACCATTCCAGATAAGATTCATAGGTCTTAATCCCAAACTGAACGGTCAAATAATAATGTTTATGTGTATCATCTCCTAAATAATGGAACAAATTCTCTGCAAACATATTTAAAATATGTAATTCTCCCCTGCACTTTTCCTCAAATCTTTCGATATGTTCTTTGGTGCCGTTAAACCCTATTTCCTTTCCAAAAAAGAGCTTTAATAACGTTTCATAACGAAGCTCATCTTTTTTTGCTGGTTCTTTCAGCCACTCTTTCAAAATTATCTTTCCATGATCAGTAATAGAATATAAAATTTTTTCCCGTCCATTAGAACTAGCGTTTTCCTTTGTAACCTTCCCTTCCCGTTCAAGCTGGTTTAACGTTGGATAAATGCTTCCATAGCTGCCGCCCCAGAAAAACCGAAGCGATGTGTCAAGCCTTTTTTTCATTTCATAGCCCGTCATAGGTTCATGGCTGAGCAGTCCTAACAAGACAAAATCCATCTTCTTTGTATTTGCCATTTTCTCTATTCACTCCTTTCAGAGCGTGTTTGAAAAAATAATATTTCCACACCACACAAAAAATTTCTTCACAATTTCCTAAATCCATAAGATAATACTTTCTTTGGACAATGATCGATACAGGAACCACATTGAATACACTCTGCCCCAAAGTCATGATTATCCTTTACTAATTCTGCCACATCCAATCCCATAGGACAGTTTTGATTGCATTTTTTACAGGAAACACATTTCTCCCTCTCCGAAGCAATATGAAGTCCCGGCAAGTGCAAAAAATATCTGATTTTCCTGCCAAGTACCATAAAAGGCGCCATCCAGCAAAAATAATGGCAAAAAGTCCTTTTTCCAAAAAGAACCGCCGGAATCATTACCAAAAAGATTACCCCATAGTAAAATAGTAAATAACATAATCAGAAATCTCAGCAATGGAAATTCCATGAGCCGTCATGTAGAAAAAATCTATGGTAATTTCTTCCTTTCTAAATATAAAACATATAATGATTGCAGCAATCCATGCAACCCAAATAACATATTTTATGTAATTTTTCCATCCCTGCTTTGGTACATTTTCATTTGCAGCAAACAGACATTCCTGCATACCGCCCATCGGGCAGAACCAGCCACAGAATATTCTTCCAAAAAAGACAGAACCAACTAACATACAGACAAACACAATAAAGCTGCCGGAAATAATACCTTCAAGCGCTCCCCGTATAATCAAATAAGGAGACATATACCATATTGTAATTGGAAATAACATCAGCGAAATAATCAATAATAATTTCCTCACATTCTGTCGTTTCATTATCGTCCCTCCATATATCAATCTGATATATATAATAATATATCAAAATGATATATATGTCAAGATAAATCATACCATCTTACTTACACCTCTTCATGCTACTATTCACGGCTATCCTAAACATCATACGAAAAACCATCCAGCTATGCCGTCTGGTGCTACAAAAACAGCAGCTTTTAGAATTTTTCACTTTTTACTTGCACCAAAAAGAATAACATAGTATGATATTGCCACAAGCTTTAGAGTGTGTTTGAAAATTGTTTTTTAGTAAGATGTACATGCAGATTGTAAGGAAGGATAGTACTAAGAATGAATAGTAACAAGGAATATTCAAACACGCTCCAGGAAAGGAACCGCATTTTATGCACCGATTTTTACGCGCGATAGGCTTTAGCAATATAAAATCCCGCCAGGAATTGGAACCAATTCTTGGAAAAATTATGAATGAGCCTGATAAAAAGAAAAAAATACAAGTATCACCAAACTGCCTTTACACGGAATTTGCAATGGAGTTTGGTTCGCAGATTGGCATTACGCTCCGCGGCGAATACGATGAGAAGGGCTTTTTTTACATGGAGCATTATTTCCCATACTGTGAAAGCCGCCTGATTACCTCTTCCGAAGACATTACGGTCAACAAACGGGTTGATACCAATGCCTTTACTGGAATGTGTGATGACTTACGGCTTGGAATTTCCATGATTTTTTATCTGCAAAATGCAGTAGAATATTTGGAACTTCATTCCGAAGACAATCTTGCGCACAAAGCAAAACTCACCCTGTCTGGGCTTGCCCTGACTGGTATGATTTTACTTGGTGTCTATCACGATACCTATACACAAAAGCAGCACAATATACGTTACCAGCGCCGGAACAACCTAATTGCCAAAGCCAGGAACGGTGACCAAAATGCCATTGATGATCTGACACTGGAAGATATTGATATTTCTGCCAAAATACATAACCGTATTCAGGAGGAAGATTTATATTCGCTGGTGGAAACCAGTTTTATCCCTTATGGTTCAGAATCTGACCATTATTCTATTCTAGGTACAATTGTGAACTGGTCTGTTGTTACCAATACATATACCAATGAAGAAGTCTGCCAGATGCTTTTAAACTGCAACGAAATCCTGATTACTGTATGCATTAACAAACTGGACCTACTTGGCGAACCGATGATTGGACGCCGCTTTAAAGGAATTATCTGGATGCAGGGGCATGCCGACTTCCAAAAATTTTAGGGCATGTTTGAAAGAAAAGCAAATTTCCAAACATGCCCTAATGTTTTAGTTCGCAAATATCGTTTCCAATATTTTGTTCCACTATATTTTGGTAATCATCTGTTCTAGTAACCTCGCTCTTTTGCAATAATACCTTATAATAACGCTCCTGTTTTGGACAGCGTTCTGTTGCAAATTTCTGGCTCTCTTTACAGAAAGCATATCGTACATGGCAGCTACAGTTTAATTTTGGTTCTGTTCCCTTTACAAAATATTCTTTTGCCAATGCGTCACCGCCCTCTGCCTTATCGCAGAGTCCTTGTACCGCAAGCTTTCCACATTTGCTGCAAATCCAGGCTGAAGTAATTCCATCTGGCATCCGAAAATTTCCTTTTGTCTTTTTTTCTTTTTGATGAATCCGCTCCATTATTTCTTTCCAGATGGTGATATGGCAATCAGAAAGTTCCTGACTGACATTTTCATCTCTTCCAATCCAGATTCCCGCCGTATAATATGGTGTATAACCTTCAAACCAGAAATCGGTATTTCCCTCGGTATGTCCGGCATTCCCTGCCTGAGCCATATTTTTTATCGTATCAAACTGTGCTGTCTTCCCTGTCCCATCTTTTACAACATCTTCCATGGCATCAGTCAGAAGCCATGCCGTACTTTCCTTTAATATACGCCGTGATGCCTGCTCATTTTCTAAAAGGACATTTCCATAACGGTCAATAATTTTTGTATAAAAGCCAGGTTTTTTATATACTCCATTATTGGCAATTGACGCATACGCCGCTGTAAGCTCCAGATTGGTAACTCCTTCATTTAATTCACCAAGAGCAAGCTGAAGCTGTAAATCCGTATACACCTGACCTTCTTCATTTTTCTTCTGTTCTATAATCGTTGTCAACGAAAACTTCTTTAAAAACTCATACCCTGTCTGCACAGAAACCTTTTCTAACGTTTTAACCGCCGGAATATTTTCAGAACCCGTAATCGCCTCACGCAGCGTCATCAACCCATGATAAGGACTCCCTTCCCACTTTCTGACCTGTGTATTCGTTCCCGGATAAAAATATGCTGTGTCATCCTCCACATTTCCTAATGTAATGCCCGCCGTATCCAGTGCTGGTGCATAAGTTGAAAGCATTGCCAGGGAAGAGCCAGGCTGGCGTTTCAGCTCTGTCGCACGGTTCTCATCTGTATTCGCCTCTTTTTTTCCACGCCCGCCAACAATTGCCTTCACCTGCCCGGTAGCCTGCTCTATTAAAACAAAGGAAGCCTGCGGCTGCTTAATTAACTGAATTTTTTCCGCAAGCACCTCGCAATCCGCCTTTAATACAAAATTTTTAAATTCCCTGATATATTTTTGCGGTTTCCCCGTCTTTTTAAAATAGAGGGAAATATCTTTTCCCTTCTTTTCCATATAATAATTTTTAACGTCAATTTCACTATATTCTTTTTTCGTTCCTCCCTGGCTGACCGCAAGATAATAGGACAGATACGACCGTGCGGTATCCGGATAATAGCTGTCTGTATTAATCACTTCATCACAGATTTCCTGCAAAGAAGAATCCTGGCAGGAATGAATCTTAAGCCCTCCATGGTACAGCGCATTATACGCCTCTGTCTGGGAATATCCAAGCTTTTCCTTTAAATCCCTTATCACCTGGGCGTTTACAGCATCTGCGTAATAGGAATCTACATAGTCCGCCCCATCCACCTTTATACTGTCCACATTCTGAATCCGAAGGTAGACATCATCCCCCAGGGCATCCTCATAATCCTCTTCTGAAATGCATTCTGCCTCTAACATTGCTTTTAAAACATTCTGACGCCTCTGCTCATTATTTTCCTGTTGGGAAACCGGGCTGTATTTTTCAGGATCTGATACAATGGATGCCAAAACCGCTGCTTCTGAAATGTTGACATCTGCAATATCTTTGTCAAAATATTTTGATGCAGCCGCCTGCACCCCCATAATATTCTGTCCCATATTAACCGTATTCAGATAATATTCCAAAATCTGTGATTTATCTAATGCATCCTCCAGTTCAATCGCCAAATATTGTTCCTGTATTGCTTTTGTTAAGCGGCCAAGAAAGGTTGCCGTATCATTTCCATTTAGTACCTGGTTCTGAATCAATTGTTGCGTAATCGTCTTGCTTTTTACATTTTCCTTTTCTCCGACTACACCAGAATAAACAGACTGGACAATCCCCAACATATCCACCCCGTGGTGCTCATAAAAACGCCTGTCCTCCGCCACAATAAACGCATCCTGCACGCATTTGGGAACCTGGTCAACGGAAGCATATTCATAGGATAAATCCTGTGCTGAAAGCACCTGAATAACATTTCCATTGCTGTCATATATTTCACTTGCCTGTCCCATTGTCATAATATCAATGGATTCTGCCTTTGGCGTACTGTCAACTACTCCACGGACTGCGCCAACCAGTCCAAAAATAAACAGCAAAAGAAGCGTAATTGCTCCGATACCGGGGCAATACGCTATCCATTCTTCGATACGGTACTTCATTTTTTCCGTTTTCGACATAATTCTCTTTTGCTTTTTCTTAATCTCCTGCTGGCTATAATTCATATTTTTCTATCTAGCGATAAATGATATCGCTCCTTTTCGGACCATTAGATACCATTGTAACAGGTACGCCAATCTCCTTTTCAATAAATTCAATATACTTTCTGCAGTTTTCAGGAAGCTTACCATATTCTGTAATCCCACTGATATCACAGTTCCATCCCGGCAATACCTCTAAAACAGGCTTTGCCTTCGCAAGCTTTGCCGTAACAGGGAATTCCTTCTCAACCCTGCCATCAATCTCATAACCTGTGCAGACAGGAATCTCTTCGAGATAGTCTAGACAATCTACAGCCGTAAGGACAACGTCCGTAGCGCCCTGAATCCGGCATCCATAGCGGCTTGCCACCGTATCAAACCATCCCATTCGGCGTGGACGCCCTGTTGTAGCGCCATACTCTCCGCTGTCTCCTCCATGCTTCCGAAGCTCCTCTGCCACTTTTTCATCTAAAATCTCACTGACAAATTCTCCAGCACCAACCGCACTCGAATATGCTTTCACTACAGTAACAATCTTCTTTATCTCATATGGCGGGACTCCAGCACCAATTGCACCATATGCAGCTAGTGTGGAGGAGGAAGTGACCATTGGATAAATTCCATGGTCTGGATCTTTTAAGGAACCAAGCTGTCCCTCTAACAAGATATTTTTTCCTTCCGCAATCGCCTTACACAAGTAAGCAGAAACATCACAGACATATGGCGCAATCATATCTCTGTATTGATGAAGTGTATCTAACAGCTTCCATGCTTCTAACTCTGGCTTATGATACAAATGTTTTAATATAACATTTTTCTGGGCACAGATACTTTCTACTTTATCTCCCAATATTTCATCATTAAACAGCTCTGATACCTGAATGCCAATTTTTGCATATTTATCTGAATAAAATGGAGCAATTCCTGACTTTGTGGAACCAAACGATTTCTTCCCCAGCCGTTCTTCCTCATACTGGTCAAACGCCATATGGTATGGCATCAAAATCTGCGCCCTGTCAGAAACTAAAACTTTCGGTTCCGGCACACCACGTTCCACCAGCGACTTAATCTCATCGCAAAGATAAGGGATATTTAAGGCAACACCATTTCCAATAATACTTACTGTATGGTCGTAAAATACTCCAGATGGAAGCAGATGCAATGCAAATTTTCCATAATCATTAATAATTGTATGACCTGCATTGCTTCCTCCCTGAAAACGGACAATAATATCAGACTTTTCTCCAAGCATATCTGTTATCTTGCCCTTTCCTTCATCTCCCCAGTTTGCTCCAACAATAGCTGTTACCATAATCTGTTCCTCCATTCTACCACATTTTCTGCGGCATGCCCCAAGTAATGAATCCATTACTAAAGGTACTGATTTTCATACATTCCCTTAATAAGTATAACCTAATCTACTATTCTGTCAATAGTTATTAAACGTTCCCTTGCCAAATCATGATATGTATCTCCTACCCTTACCAATGGCTTCGACAATTCTTCTGTGTTCATCATAACAATTGTGCCAATCTCACCTGTGCTTAACCCGACCTTCGTATTCAAATGTGCCTGCACTACAGTAGATAAAAATGGCCAAAAATACTCTGCATCATATTTAAACCGTCCCTCCCCTTCAAACATACGGATTACTTCAAAAGGACAGAGTGCTTTTCTGTAAGGACGATCCGAAGTCATCGCATCATAGGTATCTGCTACTGCTATAATTCTTGCAAATGGACTAATCTGATCCATATGATAACCCCCTGGATAACCGCTTCCGTCACACCGTTCATGGTGGCGCATTGCCGCCTCAGCAATCCTTGGATCCAGATTCATTCCCTTTAAAAGGTTATTGCCATGTAGAACATGTGTCTTAACTACATTCATTTCCGGCAGCGTCAGATGTTCCTTTTTCTGTAATATATCATCCGGAATCATCATTTTACCAATATCACAGAGAAGCCCCGCAAGCGTCAGCACTTCCAGATCCTCCTCTGACATCTTTGGAACAACAAGACGGCCAATAACATTTGCCAAAAGAGATACATTCATACTATGGACATAAGTTACATCATCATATCCCTTCATACATTGCAACATATCCAGAATATGCAGGCTATTACGACTTTTTGACACAACATCCTGTACGTCCTCCAGAATTGTCTTTGTATCAATTTCTTCGTTTTCCATTACAGCACGGTTAAACGAATCCTTCATATGATCCACAGTTTCTGTAAAAGACTGGCTAAACTCCTTGTACTCCTTTGTTTCTCTGACAGCCTCGAAGTGGCTTTTTTTCGCAGCATCTTTTAAATGCGGCTCTTTTGGCGCAAAGTCCACCTCCAAACCTTTTGCCGGCTTTTCGATAACTTCCGGCTTTCCTTCTTCAGAAATCTGCTCTCCAAGAAGAGGGGTCTTTCCATCTTCCCCAACCTTGATGCGGATTGCAAAAACTGAGTGATCTTTTAATGACTCAATAATATCCTCTGTTAAAATAGTTCCTTCTGTGAATAAAAGCTGACCATCTGACGTATGCACATCTTCCGATGCAATCATACCAACAACAAGACGCGCCGTTAAAACTCTTTTCCCAGCCATAATACCTCCATCCTATAGTAATATAGTTCCTTATACATTGATTTCTGCTTTTATGCCAAGAACTTCCTGATTGGCATCCAGAATCGGCCGCACCTCTTCCTCAATAAACTCTTTTACCTGGGAAGCAGCACGCCCTGTATATCTTCCTGGTTCCATCGCCGCTTTTAGCTCCTCAATTCCCATTGGAAATTCATCATCTTCCGCAATCAGTTCCAACAAATTATTTTCTTTGCCATACACTTTCACATTTTTTCCGGCTTCCATAGAAAGTGTACGAATTTTTTCATGTAGTTCCTGTCTATTTCCACCTGCTTTTACTGCATCCATCATAATATTTTCCGTTGCCATAAATGGAAGTTCAGACATCAGTCTCTTTTCAATCACTTTGTCATATACAACAAGTCCATCTACTACATTTAACAGTAAATCTAAAATACCATCTGTCGCCAGAAACCCTTCTGGAATACTAATTCTCTTATTGGCGGAATCATCCAGCGTGCGCTCAAACCACTGACATGCAGAAGTAAACATACCATTGGTGACATCTGACATAACATAACGTGAAAGAGAGGCAATTCTCTCGCTCCGCATTGGATTTCTTTTATATGCCATCGCAGAAGAACCAATCTGGTTCTTCTCAAAAGGCTCTTCAATCTCCTTTAAGTGCTGTAAAAGACGAATATCATTGGAAAATTTATGGGCGCTTGCCGCAATCCCTGCCAATACATTTAGCACACGGATATCTAACTTACGGGAATAGGTCTGCCCAGAAACAGGAAAGCAGGAATCAAATCCCATCTTTGTAGCAATCAGACGGTCGAGCTGTTTTACCTTTTCCTCATCACCGTCAAATAACTCCATAAAACTTGCCTGTGTCCCTGTTGTTCCTTTAGAGCCAAGCAGCTTCATTGTTGAAAGCACATACTCTACATCTTCCAGATCCATTAAAAACTCTTGTAACCAGAGTGTTGCACGTTTTCCTACTGTTGTAGGCTGTGCAGGCTGGAAATGGGTAAACGCCAACGTTGGAAGTTCCCTGTATTTCATTGCAAATTGGGAAAGCTCATCAATCACATTGATCAATTTAGAACGAACCAGTTTTAATGCCTCTGTCATCACAATCACATCGGTATTGTCCCCTACATAACAGGAAGTCGCACCTAGATGAATAATCCCTGCCGCTTTCGGACACTGCTGCCCATAGGCATAAACATGTGACATTACATCATGCCTTACTTTCTTTTCCCTCTCTTTTGCCACTTCATAATTAATATCCTCTGCATGGCTTTTCAGTTCTTCAATCTGCTCTTTCGTAACAGCCAGGCCGCCCTGTTCATTTTTAAGCCCCAACTCGTTTTCCGCTTCAGCCAACGCAATCCAGAGACGCCTCCATGTCTTAAATTTCTTATCTGGTGAAAAAATATACTGCATCTCTTTGCTGGCATAACGCTCTGAAAGAGGGCTTGTATATCTGTCATTACTCATATTTTTACCTCACTTCTTCTATTTCTCGTATTCTCCCCGAATATCTTCCTCTGGCGGCTTTACCGGATATTCTCCCGAAAAACAGGCATGACAATATCTGTCATCCCCTTCTATCAGTTCATTTAAACGATTCTGCTCAAGATATCCCAAAGAATCCGCACCTACTATTTTTGCAATTTCATCTACAGAATGGTTATAGGCAATCAACTGACTACTGGATGGAACATCCGTCCCAAAATAGCATGGATAACGGAATGGAGGCGAACTAATCCGCACATGGACCTCCGTCGCCCCGGCATCTTTCAGCATCTTCACAATACGTGCGCTTGTCGTTCCACGTACAATGGAATCATCCACCATAACCACCCGTTTTCCCTTTACCACCTCTTTTAGCACATTCAGCTTCACCATTACACTGGATTCCCTTGCCGACTGTTTTGGTTTGATAAAGGTTCTGCCCACATAGCTGTTTTTGACAAAGGCTGTTCCATACGGAATTCCCGATTCCATAGAAAATCCCATTGCCGCCGCATTTCCTGATTCAGGAACTCCGACAACAATATCTGCCTTGGCAGGATATGTCTGCGCCAGAATACGTCCTGCCACAATCCTGGAACTGTGTACACAGACACCGTCAAAATAGCTGTCTGGTCTTGCAAAATAAATATATTCAAAAATACACCTTGCAGGCTTTTCAATCGCCATGCTCTTATCTGATTCAATCCCTTTTCCTGTGATTGTAACAATCTCTCCTGGCTCTACATCACGTACAAAGGTCGCTCCAATTGTATCTAACGCACAGGTTTCTGACGCCAAAATATACGCATTATCTCTCTTTCCAATACAAAGTGGATGAAACCCATGTGGATCTCTGGCTCCGATCAACTTTCTTGGACTGGCAACTACCAAAGAATACGCCCCGGAAAGCTTTTTCATCGCATTCTTTACGGCATCCTCCGCTGTACCTGTATTCAAACGCTCCCGTGCAATCAGGTAGGCAATCACCTCTGAATCAATTGTTGTCTGGAAAATCGCACCACTCAGTTCCAGTTCTTCCCTTAACCGCACCGCATTGACCAGATTTCCATTGTGCGCTACCATAAGCGTCCCCTTGATGTAATTTAATACCAAAGGCTGTATGTTCTCTGCAATGCTGGCTCCTGCCGTAGAGTACCGGACATGGCCGACACCGATGTCACCTTTCATCTGTTCCAGTCTTTCCGAATCAAAAACCTCATTTACAAGTCCCATTCCCTTACAGGTGCTGGCATTCCGCTTTGGTCCATCTGTCCTGCTGACCGCAATACCACAACTTTCCTGCCCCCTGTGCTGCAGGGAAAATAATCCATAATAGATAGACGATGCCACATCATTTCCGTCTAAATCGTACATCCCGAATACGCCGCATTCTTCTTTTAGCTTTGAATCTTCTATTCCGTTATTCATCTTTGTCTCCATCACGTCTCCTGCAATTTTCTGCCAGAAAGCCTTTTTACTTAATCAGACCAATTCTCTTTGCTACTTCCTGGTAAGCATCTTCCACACCGCCAAGATCTCTGCGGAAACGGTCCTTATCTAACTTTTCATGTGTCTTTTTATCCCAAAAACGGCAAGTATCTGGTGAAATCTCATCTGCCAGAATAATTGTCCCATCACTTGTCTTACCAAATTCTATTTTAAAATCAATTAACTCAATACCACACTCATCAAAAAACTTCTTTAAAAAATCATTTACCATAAAGGCGTACTTGGTGATAATGTCAATATCCTCTCTTGTTGCCGCACCAATCGCAATCGCAAAATAATCGTTAATCAGAGGATCTCCCAAAGCATCATCTTTATAACTGAACTCTAAAGTTGGGCAGAGAAGTTTAAAACCTTCCTCTATGCCAAGCCTTTTCGAAAAACTTCCGGCTGCCACATTACGAACAATAACCTCTAATGGTATGATTTCAACTCTTTTTACAGCTGTTTCCCTGTCACTTAGCTCCTCCACATAATGAGTCGGCACTCCGCTTTCTTCAAGCTTTTGGAACAAATAATTTGTCATACGGTTGTTAATTACACCTTTTCCAACAATTGTTCCCTTTTTCTCGCCATTAAATGCTGTTGCATCGTCCTTGTAATCAACGATAACTACATCCTTATCCTCTGTTTCAAATACCTTCTTTGCCTTGCCTTCGTAGATCATGTCCAATTTGTTCATGTTCATCCTCCTCATTATGCAGGGTATGCCTTCTTTGGCATCCCAAATCACACTTCTGCTTAATCAAAGGCGCAACTGCAGTTTCCCTGCACATAGTCTTTTCATGATTATAAAAAACCTCGCACCTTTCCATCACATTATTTCACAACTTACATTATAACAACTTCCATAAAAATCGCAAGTATTCTTTCCGGATTCCTCTTTGTTTTTTCATTTTTATATTCTACAAATATAATTTATTTCTTCTTATTATTCCCTTTCCCTTTTTTATGTGTTTTAAGGGGCTTCTTTGTGGTCTCTGGTGTCTTTGTCTCTGTTGGTTCTGGTGTAGACTTAAGTTGTTCCTCTGTGAAAATCCCTCGTTGGATTTTCACAGCAAGAATACGCAATACCGAATCATCAAGCCGTGACTGCCCAATCGTTCCATCCTGTACCTTCTGCAAAATCTCCTGATATGCCGCTTCAAAATCCTGCGGCATCAATATAATATCGACTCCCGCCTTAAATGCATTATAAGCGGCTTCCTTTGGCGTATAATAATCAATAATACTTGCCATATCAAATGCATCTGTAATGATAATTTTGCGAAAACCAAGTTCATCCCGCAGAATTGTCTGCATCACCAGGTCTGACATACTTGCTGGAATAGCAGTTTCGGTTACTTTACTAACTGATATATGGGAAACCATTACAAAATCCGCATCGGCCACAATCCCGGTCTTAAAAGGAACAAAATCTGTATTGCGCAGCCTTGCAATGCTGCTGTCAATATCGACACTCTCCTTATGGGTGTCACCGCTGGAAGATCCCTGCCCTGGAAAATGTTTTAATGCCGCTCCGACATTTACCTTGTGAAGTCCCTGAATAAATGCGCTGACATATTCTGACACCTTGTCCGGATCACTTCCAAAAGAACGGTCGCCGATTTCTTCATTAAGTTCGCTTGTCTTTACATCAGCAACCGGGGCATAGTCCACATTAAAGCCAAGTTCCTTTATCTCAGTCCCTATTGTCCTTCCCATTTCATAAGCATATTTATCATCCTCTGTCTTACCGATTTCTTCAGCAGAAGGAAAAAGTGTTGTTTTCATTTTTTTATTTGAGGCAATCCTTGATACTCTTCCGCCCTCTTCGTCTACAGAAATAAAAAGCGGGGTACGGTCTGCCAAAACAAGAGAGGATGTCAGCGCCATTGTCTGTTTTCTTTTTGCAATATTTCTGGAAAACAAAATCACGCCGCCCACATGATATTTTTCAATACTTTCTTTCATCGCCTTGGTATACTTCTGAAACTCATAATAATCTCCCTTTCGGCGGTCAAGCTGTTCCAGATTGACAATAAAAATCTGTCCAACCTTCTCCTCCAACGTCATCCCCTGCAAGTAGTCCGCCGCAAGTTCTAAAGCCTCCTCCCATTCGATAGAAACAATCTCCTCTGGCGGCTCCTCGTCCTCTCCCTCCGAAGTCGGCTCATAACTTTTTATCGGCGGTTCCGAATTTGGCAAAATCTTCGCACAGCCACAACAACTGACCATAACAGCTATCACAATCCAAACCGCATAAAACTTCCTTATCCACTTATTCATTTGCATAAAGCCCCTCCTCATAATAACCTAAACTGTTATATGGATGCATTTCTTCAATACAAACAAATTTATCGAAAGAATAAGATTCTGTCAAGTTTTTTCAAAAAACCGTCAACTGTCCAAGCTGTCCCGCATATGATAGCACTGTAAATAAATATAGCCTGCCGGAAACATCGGCGGAATGGAGGAATTTATGAGTGATTTAGCAGCAACGAACTGTGGATGCAGCAGCAACGAAAACAATGGATGCAGTTGGATTATTATTCTTCTCTTACTTTGCAGCTGCTGCGGTGGCGGCAATAGCTTTGGTGGTTTTGGAGGATGCGGTGATAACGGCGGATGTGGCTCTATCATCTGGATTCTGATTCTCTTAAGCTGCTGTGGCGGCAACGGTGGTTTCAACTTTTGCTAAGAACCATCAAAAATCAGTCCCGAAATGCCCTTCTGTTCTTGTAGCAGATAACGACATTCCAGACTGCGTCTGACTGAACATTCCTGATCAGCCTGACAACACCCATGAGCATCAAGCTTTATAAGACTGCTCAAATTCATCAAAAAAGCCGGGGTTGCTCACTTTTAGAGCAATCCCGGTCTTTTTACTGACAGAATATAAACCATGATACTGTTATCGCCAATCGCTAAAACACAAAGAACTTAATACAGTTTATTCACATTTTGTAGTTCCTCTTTATGGCATCGAAGACATTCTTCATCTATTTCATAGATGCTATCCTCGTCTATCACCAGTTTTCCAAACTGCCTGGCCAGCCTTTTTTGCCCCTCCTCGCTCGCTTCTAACTCATGTTGTATCTTATCTTTTCCATATCTGTAATATCGCATTATAATCTCCCTTCGTCCTTTAAAACCTCCTCTGCCTTTTGTACATAGAGGTTTTATCGCACAGCAGCTTTCTTTAACAATATATGCCTCTGCCAGTAAAAGGAAACCGATGATTTCTCACTGATACCTGATAAGCGATTTATACAGCATGATCACGCTTTACGACGATAAATCACTTTGCAAAAAACTTTTTAATCCCATTAAGATTGGAAGTCATGGAAGCAAACAACATATCCAACACCGTTATTGCCACCATCGTTTCAACTACTACAACTGCCCTTGGCACAATAACCGGATCATGGCGTCCACGAATTTGTATTTCTATTTCCCTGCCCTGACAATTCACTGTTTTTTGCCCTCTTGCAATAGACGGCGTCGGCTTTACTGCGGCACGCAATACAATATCACTGCCATCGCTGATTCCTCCAAGAATCCCCCCGGCATGATTGGTAAGTTTTCCGATGCCGCCATCCTGCTTCTTTATAAATGCATCATTATTATCAGAGCCAAAAGCTTTTGCCGCCGCAAATCCATCTCCAATTTCAACGCCTTTCACTGCTCCAATTGACATAACAGCTTTTGCAAGATTTGCGTCTAACTTTTCAAAAACTGGTTCCCCAACTCCCGCAGGCAGTCCCCTTACCACACATTCAATAATGCCGCCTGCCGAATCCTGTTGTTTCATCTTACTTTCCAATAAGATTTCCGCCTGTTCTGACGCCTCCAGATCCGGCATATAAAGAGGACTTTTACCAATATTTTCCTTCAAAGCCCTTTTTTCATCCATTGAAATCCCGCCAATTTCTTTTGTGTAGGCAAAGACTTCTACTCCAAGTTCTTTTAACAATTCCTCCGCAATCGCACCTGCCGCCACACGGCTGATCGTCTCTCTTCCAGAGGAGCGTCCACCGCCACGGTAATCTCGAAAACCATATTTCTGGTCAAAAGTATAGTCCGCATGGCCAGGACGGTAATACTGTGCAATTTCTGAATAATCTTTTGAACGCTGCGATGTATTATAAACTACCATAGAAATTGGCGTCCCTGTCGTTTTCCCCTCAAAAATACCAGATAAAATCTCTACTTCATCTGCCTCTTTTCTTGGAGTCGAATACCGTGTCTGTCCCGGTTTTCTCCTGTCCAGATATTTCTGAAGTATTTCTTCTGAAAGAGGAAGTCCTGCTGGACAGCCATCTACCACAACTCCTATCCCCTTTCCATGAGATTCCCCCCAGGTAGATACCTGAAAATATTTTCCCAATATTGATCCTGACATCTCCTGCCTCCATTTGCCATATAAGCATATATTATAAATTATTATTAATCCACTGCTCTTAATTAATTTATTTTCAGTTCCTTATGCCTTTCTTGGCTTTTCTGTCAAACCAAGTTTTTTCTTAACCTTCCGAAGTGTCTTATTTGCAAAATAAGCCGCCTTTTCATCATTTTCCAGAATGATAGAATCAATATAATCCTTTTCCTTTTGCAAACGGTTATATTCCTCCTGCATCGGCTTCAAAATAGAAATAACAGCCTCCGCTACTGCCATTTTAAAATCACCATAACCGACGCCCACAAAATCCTTCTCTGCTTCCTCTATAGACTTTCCAAGGCAGGTACTGTAAATTTCCAAAAGGTTGCTCACTCCTGGCTTCTCTTCGCTATAACGGACTTCACTTTCTGAATCTGTAACAGCACGTTTACATTTCCTGACAATCGTATCTGGATCATCCATCAGATAAATGCTGCCATTTATATTCTCGTCCGATTTTGACATTTTCTTTGCCGGGTCCTGCAGGCTCATAATCTTAGCACCTGCCTTCATAATATATGGCTCCGGTATCGTAAGTACATCACCATAAATACCATTAAAACGTTCCGCAATATCCCTCGTAATCTCCAAATGCTGTTTTTGATCTTTCCCAACTGGTACAAAATCAGTCTGATACAGTAAAATATCCGCTGCCATCAGCACTGGATAAGTAAACAATCCGGCATTAATATTATCTGTATGTTTTGCCGCCTTCTCCTTAAACTGCGTCATACGGTTTAATTCTCCCATATAAGTAAAGCAGCCAAGCAGCCAGCTAAGCTCAGCATGTGCCGATACATGGGACTGAAAATAAATACAATTCTTCTTTGGATCAAGTCCTGCCGCAATATATAAAACCAAAAGGTTTCTGGCTTTTTTGCGAAAATCCGCCGGCTGCTGACGAACCGTAAGAGAATGAAGATCCATTACCCCCCAGAAACACTCATACTCCTCATTTAGGGAAAGCCAGTTCTTTAATGCTCCAAGATAATTTCCTATCGTAAGATTCCCTGTTGCCTGCATACCACTGTACAAAACTTTCTTATCGTCTATCATATTAAACCTCATTTCTGCGCTGCTTTTTAATAGCCCGGCACTGTGTTACCGTGAACAGTAACAGCGTTGCCAGGGCACCCATAAAGCGGCATTGTCCTAGACAGCGCATAGCACAATGCTGCTTTATAAATACGTTACACGAAAAAGGCAACATTGTCAATTCATTGATTCACTCCAATACCTTATGTGCCTAGAGCATATTGGCCTTCCCGCATGGTACAATTAAAAACAGCCCTGAATAGTAACTATAAATACGCTCCAAGCGACAACCTGAAACTCTTGCACCATACCACAAAATATGCTATATTTAGAATATAAAAGGAAGCACCGCCCACAAAGTGGTTAGCCTCTGAAAGTTGAATTTTTAAGCCTACCTTCATCCGGCAAGATACAAGGTAGGCTTATTGTTTATTTGCGCTTGTAAATCCTATCAATATAGGCAAGCAATGCAATAAGGAATGAAGCGAATAATATCAAGTCAGAAAACGAAAATTCCATTTGCACCACCTCCCCTCTTATGTAAGATCAGGGAGGCTGTCCACCTTGTAACACGGATACTTCCATACTTAATATATCATGCCCTATGGTAAATTTCAATAAAGGATCACCCTGCTTTTCAGGGAAGCTTGCAAACTCCATTTTTTTAATTTCTCCTGCATTGTTCAAAGTTTTCTGCATATTATCCACAAAACATTATTAAAAACTTTACAGTTTGGTTTCAAAAACTTGTTCTTGCGGATGACGTTGATATTATGCACAACGAATACCTGGAAAATCTTTTGTTACCTCTTCCAAAGATACAACTTCTCATTTGTTTCATCTATGTAAGCAGTACCATACAGGGCATTGTAAAACTCCAACTACAGTTGTTCTAAATTTACTTGACAATAAAAGTAATATGTTTTATCATGTACTTAGTTATACAAAGTATACGAGGATTTCAATATGGACAATAAATATGAACGGCAAATGAAAAAAGGGGTACTGGATTTGCTGGTATTAAAACTGCTGGAAGAAGAACCAAAATATGGATACCAGCTTATTCAGGAATTAAAGGAAAGAAGCGAAGAAACCTTTCTATTAAAAGATGGAACCCTGTATCCTGTGCTATACCGTCTGGAGGACGAGAAGTTTATTGAGAGCCGTTGGAGCAGCGCCGAGGGAAAACAGGTTTCCAGAAAATATTATGAAATTACAGAACAGGGAAAAAAAGGGTTAAGCGAAATTTACCAGACATGGAAACGAATCTCACATGGAATAGAACGAATTATGCAAAGCGAACCGATAAAGGAGGCCCGATAAACATGACTGCTGAAAAATATGCAACTTCCATTGTAAAACGAGTAAAATGCAGTAAAGAAAAAAGAAATGAAATAAAACAACAGCTCCTCTCTGATATTACTGCTGCTACAGAGCAGGGAAATACCATAGAAGAAGTAATTAAGCAGATGGGAGATCCCCACGAACTTGCAAAAGAATTTAATGACAGCCTGCCAAAAACAGAACATAGCAAATATTTAAGAAACAAAATTATTAAAATCTCTCTTCCCATTGCTGCAGTGCTCATTGTATTAATTATTCTTTTATACCACATGATACCGAGAACGTCTCCCATCGAAGACAGCCGCTTTTTTAATAAAGAAACGGTTGAAACAAAAATGAAAGAAACCATTCAATTACTGGATCAGGCAAATTCAGATGCTTTGTGTGCAGATGCCATTCCGCAAATGCAGCCTTACTTGTCCGAAAAAGCGATGACAGAGATAAAAAGCACAATATCGGACGACTGGGGAGAACGTACTTCCTTTGGAACCATATATATGACAGAACTGACCCAGATGGGAAAACATTTGGCCGTAGGCGAAATCACTGTAACCTATGAAAATGTAAGCGTAACATACCGTCTGACCTATGACAAAGACATGAAGCTTGCTGGTCTGTATATCCGTTAAAAAGCGTAAATCACAAAATTCATTTAAACAGGAGGAAGTATTTATGTTAGTGTTTCTTTTGTATTCACTTGTCGGTGCTGCATTGATTCTTTTAGGAATATGCGCTTTTCATTCCAAAAAAGAAGTTGCCTTTGGCTTCTGGGCAAATACAAAGATGTTTCCCGTCAATAATGTTAAAGCGTATAACAGAGCAGTTGGAAAATTATGGTGTGCCTACGGGATTCTCTTTATCCTTTCAGGCACTCCACTGCTTGACAGTCAAAATACTCCACTTATTCTTATTTCAATTCTGGGTGTCATGGCGGAAACGATTGCTGTTATGGTTATATATGTCACAGTGATTGAGAAAAAATACCGCAAAAAGGAGCAATAATTACATGAAAAATACAGATACATGGAATTTTGCCCATTCTTACTGTGGCAGGCTCTGGTGGAAAATCGGGCTGTTTATGTCTGCAGGCACAATCTTTGCCATGCTTCCATTCATTGGCAAAGATCGTGAAACAACCGGTTTGTGGAGTTCTGCCATCATGATGATCCAATGTGCAATACTGCTTATTTCCATCTATCCGGTAGAACGGGAATTAAGAAAAAACTTTGATAAAACAGGAAAACGTATTTAAACTGAATAATTTCCTCTCCTTTCTCATAGATTGTATTAACAATCATTACTGTTCACAGTCCAAAATACAGAAACAGCCTTAATAAAGCTATACCTGAAACACAAAAAAGCTGTGAATCGTAACAAATAAGAAATCAGAAATGGAGAATACTATGGAATATAAAAACGAACATCAGCGGCGCATGGCAATCCTGGAGGCTTCCCTCCCTTATGTTGCTCCCGGAAACCGCCATGCTTTTGAACTTGTTTTGCAGGCAGACTCTTTGATTCAACTGGCAAACCGCACCAGTAACAGTGACTTGGAGGCAGCCGAAGACACTGGCGAAACCCCCGCCCCTTTTCATCCTAACCCTCAGGAATTACTTGTAAACATCCAAAAATTCTTAACACCGAGGGAATCTGATATTGTACAGACTATCTTAAATTTTATGAATGCACAAAAATTATTCCAGAGCTACTCAGAATTTGTTCATTCACAATCTGAATCCACAGAAGAAAGCGCCGACCTCTCTGCCGCTTCTACTTCCAATACAGCAAACCCAATCCATGTACTTTTCCAACTAATCAATGGATTAGGTTCTATGGGCAGAGGTCTTTCTGCCGCTTCCACAGGTACTGACCACACCCAGCAGAATATGCTGCAAGAATTTTTATTTTCCCAATTAAACCCAGAACAAAAAGCAACCTTTGAACAGTTTCAGAATATAATGTATAATGAATAACATCACAGGAAGCCGGCTTACCTGTCCGGCTTTCAGAAATGAGGCATTATGGAAGATATCAGGCAGAACTCTGCATTCCAGAAAATGGATACACAAAAACAACAGATGATTATGCTTTTAATCCAATCCCTTCAGGATAAAAACCTTAACCAGGCACTTCCTGTCATTATGAACTGGAACAAGCAGATGCAGCAGAAAAATATCTCTTTTACAGCCGATGAAAATACTCTGCTTACAGCGATTTTATCAGCACAAATGACACCTGAACAGAGAAAACAATATGAACTTCTACAGTCCATGATGAAGAACATGCATTAAGGAACTGTAGAAAACTACAAAGACTGCCAGTTCTGCTCTCAGCTTCGGTCTGTGGATTCTGTTTAGCGCAGACCGAAGCTGAGAGCAGACAGTGCAGCCAGATAGTTTTACACATGATGTTTAGAGCGGCTATGAATAATAATGCCAAACCAGACAAAGGAGATAAAACAATATGTCAGAAAACACCAGATACAAAATAAAGAGCATATCTTATAACACTGTTGCCGAAGCATTTTCCGAAGAAGCCGGATCACTGATTTCTGATTCTGCCGTCAAAGAAACACTTGACACAGAAAAGATACGCTTTGAAAACGCTTCTCTACTTCAGATTTCACCAGAAAAACTAACTGGCAATAATATAGCCCGTCACTGTAAGGATCTGCTCCGCAAACAGCAGCCCCTTCCTTTTTTATACTCGCTTCTTTGTTTTTTTACGGAAACAGCCGTCTGGCTGATTCCCTATGGAATCATTGTGGAAGCCTGCCAATACATCAGCAAAAAAAACAGCAGCTCATTTTCTTTTCCAACCCTGTATGGTCTGGTTCTCATTGCTGCGCTTGTTGCCGCAAATACCTTGTACAGGCAATATATGCTCAAATTATTAAGTCATCCTTTCTCTGTACAGGAACCCTCCAAAAACGGACAGGCAGATTCCGGTAACCTGTCTGTTTCTGCTGCCAAAAAATCCCTGGCCCATTTCCGGCTTTTGGCATACTTAAGCGCTGCCATAATAGCCCTCCTTGCCATCCTGCTTGTCCACTTTCTGAAATGGGACCAAATAGTTTCCATAAGATTTTCCACCTGCTTTATTGCTTATGTTGCCTGCATCCTGTTGTCTGGTGTCCACAACGTTCTGTACAGCAGTCATTTTCTTTCCTTTTTCACCATTGGAATCCTTTTAATTGGCAGGCGCCCACAAAGCGAAATCGAAACCGCTGTCAGACAATATTTGAACCTACGCTATCTCCAGATGCTGACGCCTGCCCATAAAACCTTGAAAGATCTGGCAGAAAATGAACCACTGGAAAAAAAATTGCAGCAATCTTTGCATTCCCATATGGTTACACAGCGCATTTACGACTTATTTGCCCTTGTAATCCTTATCGCACTGGACGCCGCCTGCATTACCCAACTGCGTTCCCTTACTGCCCCTGCGCTAATTTGCTTTTTTGCCCTTTCTGTCCTGCTTACCTGCATCCTGCTCCTTGCTTTTATCAGCGCAAACCATATCCTGAAATATACAAAATAAAAAAGGTGCGAAGTCTTTCCTGGCTTGAAAACACCCCACCAGGAAAGGCTGCTGCCGCACCTAAGAAGAAACCAGATAATCGGCCATCTCTGCCACCTCATTGGATGGTTGCTTTAAATCTGGAACACAGATTACAGAGCAGCCTGCCCTTTTTGCCGCCCGCACCCCATATTCCGAATCCTCTAACACAACACATTGATTCGGCTCCTGATTAAGCCTCTCACATGCCAGCAAAAAAATATCTGGCTCCGGCTTGGATTTTTTTACCATTTCTCCGCCAACAATTTCCTGAAAATAAGGAAGAATCCCTGCGCTTTTCAAATAATGTTTTACGGCATCGCTATTTGTAGTAGACGCTACTGCACACAAAATCCCTTTCTCCTTTAAAAAGCAAAGCACTTCAGGAATCTGCGGTTTTATCACAAGGCCTACTGTTTCCGCCACCATCCGCACCTTCTCTTCCGCCTTTTTACCCATCTCTGAAAAAGGATACTTTTTCCCAAAATAGGAACACATAATTTCTTTTAACGGCTCCCCTCCGATTCCCAATGTCTCACAATAAATCTTTTTTGACAACACATACCCCTGTTCTTTCATCGCAATAGCAAGCTGCTCCATAAACAAACGCTCTGTGTCAAAAATCAAACCATCCATATCAAATATAGCTGCCTTTTTTCCTTCAAAATGCTTTATAGCACATAATAAATCCTGCTCTACTACTGCCATATTCTTCCTTTCTTTAGAACCTGTGAATCAATGTCATTTACTTAAGCTTTTCCAGCCGAAATTTAGCTGTGTAATGTCTTGAATTTCCAAGCTTTTTCCAGCATAAATCATCTATCAGATTCCTTAAGTTAATGACATTGCCTGTGAATAGTAACTTTCAATAAGATACACTGCTTCTGTATTCTTTTGGCGTACAGCCAATCGTTTTTAAAAACACTTTATTAAAATAACTAATATTATTAAATCCTGTCAGATTCGCAATCTCTCCAATTTTTTTATCCGTTTCCTGCAAAAAATGGCAGCTTTGTAAAATCCGATACCGTAAAAGATACTGCATCGGAGACACTTTCATATTCTGCTTAAATACGCGGCAAAACTGCCCTTCGCTCATCGGAATAATCTGCGCCAAATCTGCAAGTGTAATCTCATAAGCATAATTTTCTTTCATAAATTTTATAACAGATGCCAGTCTTTCAAAAGAAACATTTTCTTCCTCTCTATCCTTCTGGCTTTTTCTGCCATGGTGATACATCAAATTCCACACCATAAAAAGCCTGCTGCGCACCAACAGTCCATATGACCCCAAATCATGCTCTGGACACTTCCCAATCTGTGTCAGCCAAAAAATAACTTCCTGCTGCCAGGATAGTTCCAGTTTAGGATATTTTGCCGCAAATTCATCCAGACCACACTTTTTTTCTGTAGATAGCGAAAGTTCTTTATGCAAGACAAACTCACTGTCTGTCGGCAAAAATTCCTCCAAAAGATATTTTCCATTTAAAACCGGACGGATATATTTCTTGGCAAAACTGCTGTGAATATCGTCTGCTAAAACCTCATAGGAAAATACAATGGCAAAAAACGAACAGGCATGACCATCCACTGTTTTTGCGGAATGCAGCCAGTTGGAGTTGATAAATACACAATCTCCCACCCCAAGTTCATACTCACGTTCTTCAATCGTAAATACAATTCTGCCCTTTGTCAAAATAAGAAACTCAAACTCCTTATGCCAGTGCAGATAAAAAATGACATCCGTTCCCACTGGATATTCCACCTTATGCAATCCCACCGGCAGCTCCACCGTACCATGACGTCGCTTTTCTTCAAACTCCTTTTTGCTGCCCACAGTCTTTCCTCCTGAACATAGTAAATACTTTGAAAGACATTATAACCTGTTTTTTCCTCTATCTCAAGCAAAATTCAATATAATAGTAACCTTATGGTTACTATTCACGGCTATTCTAAACATCATGCGAAAAACCAGCCGGCTATGCCGTCTGGCGCTGCAAAAACAGCAGCTTTTGTTTTTCTTATGATATTTAGAACAGCCTATTACACTCTGCCACCAGATATGTTATATATAAGAATATGACTGTATTAATTAGAAACACTATAAACATGTTCTAATAGTAAAAGTGTCCTATGCAACCACAAAACAATTCCCAACTGTGCAGTTGCAATAATTTAAGAAAGGCATTGCTAATCTAAAGTTGTGTACATTATCAGATTTGAATGACATTTTATCTTTTTTAAAAGCAGAATACCAAAAAGCATATTCAGATACACTTGTAAGGCTTTATTTATATGGTTCCTACGCCCGGGGTGATTACACTGATAATTCAGATATTGATATCGTAGCAATCGTAAAAGGGGAACGAAAAAACCTGCAGAATAAGCTAAAAGATATCTGGGACTTTTCTGCCAATATGGAACTGGATTATAATGTAATCATTTCCTCATCTGTCATACCACATGATGAATTTGAGCGCTATAAAGAAATATTACCCTACTATAAAAACATCGCCCAGGAAGGAGTGGATTTCCTTGCCTGATTTTCGCTTTGATTTAATGAATTACCGATTAAATAACGCCAAAGAAAAACTTCATTCTTCTAAACTTCTCCTCGACAACAAAGAATATAAAGACAGAACTTGATTATATTAAAGAATAGGCAATCAAGCCAACAGCCAGATACAGGCATGAACCTGCATCTGACCTGTTGTATATTTTATTCCAGATTCAAGTTTCGGTTTAGCTGGTAAACAGACAGCGCAAACAAAACAGCCCCACAAATAACAGAAAGTGTCAACGAAACCCACAAAATTCCCTGCACATAACTTACCATCTCCTTTTGCACACTGACCCCTTTCCCAGCCAGTGATGCAACACGTTCTAAAAATCCAGATTCCAGGGGGTTTCCAAAACGTATTACAAAATAGCCAAACAGTCCAACAAATGCAAGAGCCTGCTGTACCATGTAGGTAATAATATAGGCAAGAACTGATAACAAATCCCTGTTAACTGGGTTTGCAGAATGCATCTTCCATGTATAGCCAAGCACCAGACTAGAATAAAACTGGCACAGCAGTAACGGAACGACCACAAGAAACGTAATTACCATTAGCAGAAAGGTTTTCCTGTCAGCTGTATCCTTTAATATTTCCTCCAAAACCGAATACCGAAAACGGAGGTTTCCTATCCCAAAGCAAAGATATCCTACAAAAACCGACAAATATACAAATACAGTCCCTGTTAACAACTTACTGCCATATAACTGTAAAGGGGAAACCGGAAGGGTATGCATCAGATATCCTTCATCACGCAATAGGTTCCTCCGAAAATAAGCAACGACATAAATAATCGTTCCTACAAAAACTACCACAACAGACAAAACGCAGATAGCCCTTGCAAACCCACTCATCAGCACAAAAATCACCACATCCGGAAACTGGTTTTTTAAGCCCAGAAAAATTCCGGAAAGTACGGCAAGCAATGCTTCCACCGCATAAACTCCACATAAAAACCTGATTTGTACTTTGCTGTCATAATGAATTAATTTCCTTAACATGCGAACACCTCCCGAAACAATGTATCTACGGACTTCTTTTCTTCCATCCTGATTTCATCTACCGACTTATGCAAAGCAAGCCGCCCCCGCTTGATAAAGACCACATCATCTAACACCTTTTCTACATCACTAATCAGGTGTGTGGAAAGCAGCACACTCGCATCTTCACTATAATTGGTCAATATCGTTTTTAATATAAAATCACGGGCCGCCGGGTCTACACCACCCATTGGTTCATCCAACAGATATACTTTTGCCTTCCTGCTCATCACAAGCACAAGCTGCAGCTTTTCCCTAGTTCCTTTCGACAGGGAACCTATCTTGCTTTTCAAATCAATCTGCAAGGTAGAAAGCATATGAAGTGCTGTTTTCCTGTCAAAATCCCCATAAAAGTCTTCAAAAAAATCTAATGTATCTTTTACCCTGACCGCACTGGAAAAATATGGCCGCTCTGGCAGATAAGACACCACCTTTTTGCTTTCTATTCCTACTTCTTTTCCATCAATTCTTATCGTTCCTGCTTCCGGCCTCAAAATGCCACACAAAGACTTAATAAACGTTGTCTTCCCGCTTCCATTCGGTCCCAAAATCCCAATAATCCTCCCCTCTGGTATCTCAATCGAAAAATCAGATAATGCTGTCATATTTCCGTACTTTTTTACCAGACCTTCACATTTTATCAGACTCATCCTATTCTTCCCCCTTTCCTTCATATCTTTGCAACAATGCAATCACCTCGTCTACACTGTAACCCAGTTTCTTCATTTTTTCCAAAAATCCCTCAACATACTCCATCATTAATTCCTCCTGTAAGCCATCCTGTATTCCCTGCTGCTCAGCCACAAACCTGCCCGCAGTCCTCTGGGAGTACAACAGCCCCTCTCTCTCTAACTCTGCCAATGCCTTCTGCATTGTATTAGGATTTACTTTAGCTTCCAAAGCCAGTTCCCGTACCGATGGAAGCTTTTGACCCGGCGCAAGCTCCCCACTGGCAATCTCCTGTTTCAGCATATTCATAATCTGCTGATAGATTGGGATGTCGTCCGTAAACTTCCACTCCATAGAGTTCCTCCTTCTTTGTATTATTGTATTACTCGAATAATACAATAATACATTTCCTCTAATTTGTCAATATACTTTTTATTAGCAACTGCCATTTCTTCTGTCATACTTTTTCGATTGCATAACAAAAAGACACTCTGCAGATTGATTAATCCCAATCTACAGAGCGCCTGCAAGTGCGACGAGTCTGCTGTAAAAGGCAGCACATAAAACAACACAATCTGCGCAAGCATAATACTACTGAACCCAATTCCCATTCGCATTTTTATGCTTCCACTCATCTTTTTCATCATCGTAATCTTCTATTGGCAGATACTGCCAAGTACTTTCTGTTTTCAGTGATTTATATACTTTTTTTAATGAAACCCACGTCCTGTTACGCTTTGGTTCACCGGAATCTGCCAGAAATACTTTATCCTTCTCTTTATCATATAAAAAGATTGTAACATAGTGACCTGGTGTATCCTTCCAAAGGCAGGAGGAAGCATTGCTGCTGACAAGTACTATGGTACCATTGCTGGCCGCTATATCCCCTTGAAATTCTTCATAAGAGAACGGCTTTTTCTTTACACCACAGTCAAATCCCAGAGATGTCAATGTCTGACGCAGGTAGCCCCATTCGATTGCACCGCCTCCCATATAATCCGTTTTTTTCTTGGCATAGCGGTAAGCCTGTAATGGAGTGCACTGGTATTTTGTCAATGTAGAATAGAGATTTGCAATACAGCACAATCCGCATCCAAAACCGCCAAACGAACCGCCATCATAAAAGTCCTCACCCCATTCTCCTGACCAGACAAGCCTTTGTTTCCAAGCTTTTGGTCCCTGCAGAAAGGTATAGACTTCTTCTTCTTTAAGACTGCTTTCCGATGGCTTTTTGTTCTCCGCTCCTTCTGTCTTTTCTTTCTTCTCCTCTTTCTCCTTTTCCATTGTCAGCCTTCTGCCATCGTTTTCTTCCAAAATATATACTGTACTTTTAGGAGTAAATTCCTCTGAAAACTCAAATGCCAGCCCCGTTTCCTCATTGGTAAAAAAAGTACACACCACTTCCTTGCCTTTCGTAAAGACAACATATTCTATCGAATCATTTGTCATATTGTCTGTCAATTTACCAGAAGAATAACCCAGTTTCTTTTCCATTTCATCCTTTGATGTGTATGGCGGGAAGCAATATCCTTTCTCCCATTCAAAATCCGTCAACGCCCCCATTATATTTTTGCCATACTTTTTATCCCGTATGGTTTCCATGAATCGTTCGGCATTCTTCCTAATCCCTGTAAAATAGATGAAAACACAGATTAACACCATCAGTAAAACAAATAAGACAAATACAATTCCACTCAGCACAATCCGCTGTTTTTTTCTATCCAAAGCGTCATTAAGCATCTTTGGTACCCCGCTTTCCTTGAAAATCCTATCATGAACTATGTCACCAAACTAAACGCAAAAAAGATGTTCTCATTATAGTACAGGGTAACCCAAAAAGCAAATGCGCAGGCTCTCCTTGCCTGCGCATTCCATATATTTTTATTCATCCCTTCACCCGATAGTCCTCTGCCTGCAGCATAGGACTTCGTTAAGACAACTTTGTCTCTCCACTTACAAAGTAATCTCTACACTTGTAGAACCAGCAACAGCTTCCACTGTTTTTCCTTCTGCTGTCACCTTAAAGTTCTTATCAGTTGCCGCATAAGATACGGTAATCACATTTCCCTGACGGGAAGCAGTAATATCTGTAATCTTATTTGACTCACTGTCAAATATGGAAGCAGATGCAGTCTTTCCATCTTCTAAGCCATATACCACTGCCTCTGCATCCTGAAGATAATCATAAACGACTGTCATCTTATCTTCTGCATCAAAGTTACCAAATACAACAATACTGTTTGGACGTGCAAGAACTGGCGTCTGGAAATAATCACAGGTTCTTGTGTAATATTTCCCGCCTTCGTATTTCTCACCACTCTGAATATCCGTCCAGGTTCCACAATCTGGTACATAAAATTCCGCAGTTCCTGCCTCATTCATAACAGGTGCGATACAAAGGTCATCCCCTAACATATACTGCTGATCCGGATATTTGCAGGCGGTCTCCCCCGTAAACGCAATAATCATGGAACGCATCATTGGCACACCTTCTGTATGTGTCTTATTTGCCTGTGCCCAAAGATATGGCATCAACTTTCCTTTTAACACAACATAATGGCGGAGTACATCACATGCCTCATCATCATATACCCATGGCACTCTGTAAGAAGTAGAACCATGCAGACGGCTATGTGTGGAAAGGCATCCAAACGCACACCATCTCTTATAAATATCTGCCGGAGCGGTTGCTTCAAATCCACCCATATCATGGGAGAAGAACCCAAAGCCGGAAGAGCAAAGGGAAAGTCCTCCATGAAGTGTTTCTGACATAGCAGAGTAATCTGCATAGCAGTCACCACCCCAGTGTACCGGGAACTTCTGTCCGCCAACAGTAGCGCTTCTTGCAAACAGGCATGCCTTATCTTTTCCGTAATATTCTTCCAATGCCTCAAATACCACTTTATTATAAAGATACGTATAGTAATTATGCATCTTAATTGGATCCATGCCATTATAATATTTACACTTTGTAGGGATTCTCTCGCCAAAGTCGGTCTTGATATTGTTGACACCCATTTCAAACAGTTTCTTTAACAGTCCCTTGAACCACTCGCAAGCTTCTGGATTTGTGAAATCCACGATAGCCATTCCCGGCTGCCAGGTATCACACTGGAACACACTTCCATCCAGATTCTTGATAAAGTATCCCTTTTCCTTACCAATATCGAACAATTTGGACTGCTGGCCAATATAAGAATTAATCCATACACAGATTTCTAATCCCTTATCCTCGTGAAGGCGCTTTAACATTCCTTCTGGATCTGGAAACATATCCTTATCCCATTCAAAATTACACCATTCGTATTCCTTCATCCAGAAGCAGTCAAAATGGAATACCTGTAAAGGAATCTTTCTTTCAGCCATACCATCAATAAAGCTGTTTACTGTTTCCTCATCATAGCTTGTTGTAAAAGAAGTAGATAACCACAGACCAAAGGTATATGCCGGTGGAAGTGCCGGTTTACCAGTCAGTGTTGTGTAATTCGCAATTACTTCTTCCAGATTTTCACCACCGATTACAAAGTACTCCAGCTCCTCTCCCGGAATGGTAAAGGAAACCTTAGAAACCGTGTCTGAATTTACTTCAAAGGAAATCTTATCGGAGCTGTTTACAAACACACCATAGCTTTTGGAAGAAATATAAAATGGAATATTCTTATAACTCTGCTCAGAACAGGTTCCACCATCGCTGTTCCATGTCTCAATGGCCTGTCCATTCTTTACAAATGGGGTAAACTTCTCACCAAATCCATAGATACATTCCCCAATATCAGTCTTTAACTGCTCACGCAGATATGTGGTATGGGCATCCTGCGGGTAGTTGAAAAATTCATCATCTTCCTGAAGTGCCATACGTGCATTTGCCGTAAACTGGCTTTCCTTGATAATAGAAGTAGAACGCCATCCACCGCCTGTTAAAAGCTTATCTTTAAAATAAAACGCAACATCCCATGTATCGCCTGTTTTTACAACAACCCTTGTATTACCAGAAACCAATTCAACCTGCTCTTCTGTCTTATTGATGACAGGAGTAAAACCAGTATCTTCATTTAACTCAAAACGAGGTATATTATCAAGCCCGCCCCTGTAGTGGTCGATATGCACCTTGATAATATTCTCAGAAGTAGAAGAATACGTAATTTCCAGATTAGGACCGCCCAGCGTCATTCCTCTGTTTTTTACAAAATACGGCGTAGCAAGCACTTTAATGGAATCTTTCGTTGTTTCCACTTTATATGCCTGAGATGCATAGTCTACATTATACCCCTTTTTGTTTAACCAAAAACCATCTGCTACCTTCATAAGTAACTCTCCTTTCGTTTTCCTTTAAGAACTGAAATAACTATTTTATCTTAGGATCTTTTTCGATTACACAGTTCTTTTTACTGGTTTCAATTATATTAATATTTTGCATCTCCGTCTATAACTATCGGCGCTGTTTTTAACACTATTTTGATATCCTGCTGCCATTGTCCAGACACTTTTCACAGATTCCGTAAAACATTGTTCTGTGCGGGTCTACATTGAAATGATGTTCCTCTAAAACATGGGAATACAACGCTTTCATATGATGGCAGTCCATATTCAGGATATTACCACAATCCTCGCATTTTAACAAAAACCTGCTTTCATCGTCAGCCTCATTTCCAACATACTGATAACAGGCGCCGCTGTTTCCGTCCAGCACAATTTTCTGCACGACTCCTTCTTTCCGAAGCCGCTCCAGATGCCGGTAAATCGTAGTAAGCCCTACCGGCTCCCCCTGCTTTTTCAGATATTCATCAATCTGGCTGACTGTAACATACTCTTTTCTGCCTTCTATAAACTGCAAAATTACTTTCTGCTGCCTGGTATGATACGTTTTCGCATGATTCATACTGCATCTCCCCGTACACTCCACGTTGTTCCTTCCCGTGTATCCTTGATTTCAATGCCTTTTTCCAAAAGCTCCTGGCGAATTGCATCTGCCTTTGCAAAGTCTTTTTCTTTTCTTGCCGCCTGTCTCTGTGTAATCATATCCTCCACATAAGCTGCCAGATCGGCATCTGCCTCTTCCTTCACAATCTCCTTTGTTAAATCCAGAGAAAGAACTTCGTCAAACTCCTCTAACAGCGCCCTTTTGCCTGCTTCATTCAAATCAGATTTTAAAACATCATATATTACAGTCAATGCCTGTGAGGTATTGATATCACTGCCTAAAGCCTGTGCAAACGCCTCTTTGTATGGCTCTATCTGTTCTGTCTGCACTTCTCCCTCTTTCTTTAAGGAAGAGGCTTTTTTACGCAGTTTTTCATATGCTGCCTTTACATTGTCAAGAACCTCATAGTTAAATAATAGCGGTTTGCGATAATGGGACTGCAAACAAAACATCCGGTATACCAATGGGGAATATCCCTTCTCATCCAGCAAAGAAAGTGTCAGAAAATCTCCTTTTGATTTACTCATTTTTCCGGTGCTGTCATTTAAATGAAGTACATGGAACCAGTAATTGCACCATTTATGGCCAAGGTATGCCTCACTCTGTGCAATCTCATTCGTATGGTGTGGAAAGATATTGTCTACGCCTCCGCAGTGAATATCTAACTTTTCTCCCAAATGTTTCATGCTGATCGCAGAACACTCTATATGCCATCCGGGATAACCAACACCCCACGGACTATCCCACTTTAACTCCTGGTCGTCAAATTTTGACTTCGTAAACCATAAAACGAAATCTGTCTTATTTCTTTTATTGGTATCCTCCTCTACATCATCACGTGCACCTACCATCAAATCGTCTTCCTTCTGATTGGAAAGAACATAATATTTTTCTAACTTTTCCGTGTTAAAATAGACATTGCCGCCTGCCACATATGCATAATCCTTTTCTAACAGCTTTTCAATCATTTCAATAAACTCTACAATACAATTTGTCGCAGGCTCTACCACATCCGGCGTTTTGATATTTAACTTTTTGCAGTCCTCAAAAAAAGCATCCTGATAAAACGCAGCAATCTCCATAACTGTTTTATGCTCACGTTTTGCGCCAGCAACCATTTTATCCTCTCCACTGTCTGCATCACTGGAAAGATGCCCTACATCTGTAATATTCATAACACGTTTCACATCATATCCTGCATATCGGAATGTCTTTTCCAGCACATCTTCCATAATATAACTTCTCAGATTTCCAATATGTGCAAAATGGTAAACTGTTGGTCCACAGGTGTACATTTTCACCTTTCCTGGCTCATCTGGTACAAAAGGTTCTATTTTTTTTGTCAGCGTATTATATAAATTAATCTCTCTCATAATGTCCTCCGTCCTATGCAATATAAAACACGAAACCGCCATAAAATCTACTATATCACAAATCATTTCTTTGCAGCTCCTAAATATATACTTTACAGGATTTTCGGGCATTGCGCAAGCATTCCTCCCTACTTTTTTGCTTTTCCCTTTCGGGAAGACAAAATTCCACCGATTTTTCCACTCTCTTTTGCTGTCAGAGAACGCCAGCCACTGTCAACTACCTTGTCAAAGAGCCCCAGTTCCAGTGCAATCTCCCATTTTTCCTGCTCCTCCGTTTTCAATTTTTCAATGTCCTCTGGTGTCTTTACTTCTATTTTCTTTTTCATTGCTTACCTCGCTCCCTTTTCTATTATTTGAATCGTAATCTTTTATTAGTATTTCTTCTTTTTTTGCTCCCATTCACCCATAGATAGAAAACATAGTTTTCTGGTAAAATTTACAACATGGCAGTTTTGGCCAACAAAAAAACAACCCCTGTTTCCATGAGTTGTTTTCTGTTCTTTTTAAATTTAATTTGAGTCAAATCTCCCACAAAGTGTGAAGTACAATCCTGCAAAAAGCAATTTTCAAAGACGCTCCAAAAGAATCTCAAACTTTTTCTATAATAGGAGGAACCTGAGACAACAGATTGTCAACATCTTCAAACATAACGCTTTTGGTAGTTCCAAGCTTGCTTGCAAAAGAAATATGTTCCATGACTTCCTTATATTGTTCTTTTGTCAGGTCAAAGAAATGATTCACATTATTAAGAGCTTCCCTGGAATTATCAATAGCATTGGAAATATCAGATTGGACAACGGTAGCACCTTCTGCAGCCTGTGTAATCTGATCAAATACTTTATAGGTATTATCTACTTTTTCAATACTTTGTCCCAAAGCTGTCTGTGAAGTGTCAATATCTGAACGAAGCTGTTTTGTATCCTGTTCGACATCGGCAACCCCGGATTCTACCATAGCCACCAGTTTTTTTACTTCATCTGCAAGATTTTTAACTTCTTCGGCCACGACGGAAAATCCTTTGCCATGCTCCCCGGCTCTTGCCGCCTCAATGGACGCATTTAATGCAAGAATATTGGTCTGTTCTGCAATAGAGGTAATTTTGCTGGTACATTTTTTGATTTTCTGAACGGCTGTCTGAAAATCATCAAAAGTACTTTTCATTTCCCCAAAATGTTCCTCAACCTTTAAGGAGCTATTCTTTAACTCCTCTACCTCATCCTGAGCCTGCGTTACGGACTGTGTGATTTCACTTTTCACATTGGCAAACTGATCTGATACCTCTGTAATCCCGGAAAAAGTTTCTTCAAAATCCTGCAAAGTATTTTGAAATTGTTTGGATTCCTGAAGTACCCCCTGAAAAGAAGTATTAATTTTGCCAAGCTGAATCAGAGAATCTACCTCTTTCTGGAGAAGATCCCTTTGATATTCTTTTAAAGTATTCATCGTATGCAGCACTGGATAAAGGCTCTTCTTCTTTTTTTTCTTAGATAGCATTGTTTTTCCTCCTTTATTCGAATACTACACATGTCATTGACTGGTTCACGAACTGATTGTTATAGTGTTCCCCATATCCAACAAAACCAGCATGATTGCCCAAAGTGTGCATTTCATTCAGATAATCCTGCATATAATTGTTTTCTGTAAACAGTAAATAGCGGAACAGGCAATTTACGGAGAAAACAGCAGAAATGGATGAAAAATCATTTCTGATTTTTTGAATGGTATTTTTTACAACTTCCTGATAATCTCCTAATTCTAACAAAACTAATGCATCAGAATCGTTTACCTGGCGAAAGCAGGTTAATGCATTCCCACTTATATCTTTTATAGAAATAATACAGATGTCATTTCCGTTAAGTTTTCCAAAAGGATTTTTAAATGTCTGTGTCAGAATTTCTTTATCCGTTACGTGTAAAATTTCCTGATATACCTGTTTGGCAGGTCTTCCGTTTAATTCACCAAGTATGTATTCTGCTTTATTTGTTTTGGAAGCAATAAAATGGTAATTCCCCATCTGATGATAAATATTTTCTTTATACGTTTTTACCCTGCCACTGATATTTCGAATCAGGACATAGGCTACGGCATCTTCATATACTTTGCCGTTGGCAGAGACTTTTCCGGCATCCCCGGTTCCTCCCACCAGTGAAATATCCCTGTGTTTTAGTACACTGTGAATAGTGGTCAGTACACAGGCATCATTTCCAGAACAAAAGTCAATGCATACCGTATCTTTTTGGGAACCATCGACTTTTTCTACATCCTGCTCCAACCGTTCAATATATTTTACTGGCATGACAGACGCTTCCTCTAATACATTAGCGACTGCGTTAACGCCATCCAAAAAAGCTACAATCCCCACGCCTTTTTCTACGATTCTGTTATCATAACTCATTCCGATGCATCCAATACTGGGTACTTTCGGATAAAGTGATTCCAGTTGCTTTACATGCTTTTCAAATTGGTCACCATTTGATAGAAGCAGAATCAACTGGGGGTTATTTAAGCCACGGACTGCATCTTTCAGGTTTCCGCTCTGGCTCATACCAAAAAATTGTCTCACTTGCTGTCCTCCTCTTTTCTACAGATCCTAAGTACTATACTATTTTTATTATAGCAAAAGAAGCTTTTGGTGTAAAGGTTTCATTAAAACGCTTATGCACTTCTGAGAAACGATCAGTTCCTGGTAACGGAGTGAATAGCAACAAACTATCGTTACAGACTTGACAGACAGGCCATTCTTTTAGTAAGATAAAATGCATGGTAGAAAAATTCACTGACGAAGAGGAGTACATGTTCTATTCCAACAGAGAGGGCAATCCATCGGCTGTAAGATTGCCTGGGACAATGTTACATGGAAGGTAGCTTCTGAGAAGTGGTTCTGAAATGGGTTGGTCAGGCAGAGTAGGAACCATCGGTTCATCCCGTTATTGATGGAAAAGACAGCAGCGTATTTTGATATGCCTGCTGTAATCAAAGGTGGTACCGCGTCTATTCGCCCTTTGCCGTTTGGCAGGGGCTTTTTTGTTGCAATATGAATTTTGGGAAAGGAAGGAATGAGATGGCAAAAGAATTAGAAAAAAATTACAATCCTGCGGACATAGAAAAAAGAACTTATGAAAAGTGGGAAGAAAAGAAGTATTTTCATGCGGAGGTAAACCGTGACAAAAAACCATTTACAATTGTGATGCCGCCGCCAAACATCACCGGGCAGCTTCATATGGGACATGCCTTAGATAATACGTTACAGGATATTTTAATCCGTTTTAAGCGAATGCAGGGATATGAGGCGCTCTGGGTTCCAGGGACAGACCATGCTTCGATTGCGACAGAAGCAAAGGTTGTTGAAAAACTGAAAGAAGAAGGCATTTCCAAGGAAGAAATTGGAAGGGAAAAATTCTTAGAACATGTATGGGACTGGAAAAAGCAGTATGGCGGCCGCATTGTGGAACAACTGAAAAAAATAGGTTCTTCCTGTGACTGGGACAGGGAACGCTTTACAATGGATGAGGGCTGCAATAAGGCAGTAAAGGAGGTCTTTGTAAAACTCTACAACAAAGAACTGATTTACCGTGGGGAGCGGATTATTAACTGGTGCCCGCACTGCCTGACTTCCATATCAGATGCCGAAGTAGAGTATGAAGACCAGGCAGGCTGCTTCTGGCATTTAAGATATAAGACAACCGATGGGACAGGCTACATTGATCTTGCAACAACACGTCCAGAAACACTTCTGGGTGATACAGCAGTGGCTGTCAATCCAAAAGATGAAAGATACAAAGATATGATTGGCAAGATGTTAGACCTGCCACTTGTACACCGCCAAATTCCAATTATTGCAGATGATTATGTTGATATGGAATTTGGAACAGGTGTTGTTAAGATTACTCCGGCACATGACCCAAATGACTTTGAAGTAGGGCTTCGCCACAATCTGGAGATTATCAATGTTCTGACAGAAGACGCAAAGATCGTAGAGGATTATCCGAAATATGCCGGCATGGACCGTTATGAGGCGCGGAAGGCAATTGTAGCAGATTTAGAAGCGGAAGGCGCTCTTTTAAAAACAGAAGCGCACGACCATAATGTAGGAACCTGTTACCGCTGCGGCACAACAGTAGAGCCAAGAGTATCAAAACAGTGGTTTGTCAAGATGGAAGATTTGGCTAAGCCTGCGATTGAGGCAGTGAAAAAAGGAGATACAAAATTTGTCCCACCGCATTTTGATAAAACATATTATCACTGGCTAGAGGGAATCCGTGATTGGTGCATTTCCCGTCAGCTCTGGTGGGGACACCAGATTCCGGCATTTTATTGTGATGATTGTGACGAGATGATTGTAACAAAAGAAAATGCTCCTGTCTGCCCAAAATGCGGCAAACCAATGCGTCAGGACCCGGATACACTTGACACCTGGTTCTCCTCTGCACTCTGGCCGTTTTCAACGCTTGGCTGGCCGGAAAAAACAGAGGAACTAGATTATTTTTATCCTACCAGCACATTAGTTACCGGGTACGATATCATCTTTTTCTGGGTAATACGTATGATGTTTTCTGGCTTAGAGCATGCAGGAGAAGTGCCATTTCATACCGTTCTGATTCATGGACTTGTCCGTGATTCCCAAGGGCGTAAGATGAGCAAATCTTTAGGAAATGGAATTGATCCGTTGGAAGTAATTGATAAATATGGGGCAGATGCGCTCCGCTTTACTTTGGTAACAGGAAATGCGCCGGGAAATGATATGCGTTTTTACTGGGAACGTGTGGAGGCAAGCCGCAATTTTGCCAATAAAGTCTGGAATGCTTCCCGTTTTATTATGATGCATCTGGAAGATGCCAAAATTGCAGAACCAGCAAAGGAAGAATTGGAATTAATCGACCAGTGGATTTTGTCAGCAGTAAATACCCTGGCCAAGGAAGTTACGGAAAATATGGAAAAATATGAACTAGGGATTGCGGTTCAGAAAATTAATGATTTTGTCTGGACAGAATTCTGTGACTGGTATATTGAACTTGTAAAACCAAGATTATTCAATAAGGAAGCAAATCCGGTTTCAGCAAATGCAGCATTCTGGACATTGAGGACTGTACTAATTGATTCCTTAAAGCTGCTTCACCCATTTATGCCATTTATTACAGAAGAAATCTTCTGTACCCTGCAGTCAGAAGAAGAATCCATCATGGTTTCAAACTGGCCAGAGTATCATAAAGAATGGGATAATCTGGAAGCAGAGCAGAAAGCAGAACTGATTAAAAACCTGGTTCGTGGAATCAGAAATTCCCGCACAGAAATGAATGTGGCTCCTTCCCGCAAAGCAAAGGTCTATCTGGTGGCAGACAATGAAAAGACCTGCGAAGCATTAAAGGAATTAGCAGATTCTTATCAGCATATGATTTCAGCTTCAGAGGTTCTGATTCAAATGGATAAATCTGGCATCGAGGACAATGCCGTATCAGTTGTAATCGATAAGGCAACAATCTATATGCCGCTTGCCGATTTGGTTGATTTAAAAAAGGAAAAAGAACGTCTGGAAAAGGAAAAAAAGCGCTTGGAGGGTGAGTTAAAACGTGTAAACGGCATGCTCAATAATGAAAAGTTTATGAGCAAAGCCCCTGCACAAAAAATTGCAGAGGAAAAGGAAAAACTTGTAAAATATGAAAGCATGATGGAAAAGGTAGAAGAGGAACTTTCTGCTTTGTAGAAAACAGCACATCCGCTGAGATTGGAAAATCGGGGCTTTGTGCTTTATCCCCCTGCAATCAGCGTTTGAGGAACTGTAGAAAAGGAAAAGGACACCAGTTATACCAGTGTCCTTTTCTTTTTTTATGTATATCTTATAACAGGCATTCCAGAAGCGCTGTACTGCTTGGCAGATACATTTCTGAAATCTTACGGTCTTCGGCGCCATAATTAACCTTTGCAAATACACTGCATACAAAATCAAGAGTTTCCTGTGTATACTTCAATGTTAATGACTGAGCAAGCAAGTTAAAAAAGAACGGTGGAATAGAATATCCCCAGTTTTCTGCATCCTCTTCATCAAACATTTTCGGAACAAGAACTAATGTCTTTTCTGTTTTCGTATTAAAAATAGACAATTCTATGAAATTTGTTTCAGGATTAACGGAACAGCGTAATTCGCATACCTCATTTGTACTGTCTCTGAACTGAATCTCTTCAAGAAATGTTGTTGTCAGAGAATCAACAGTAATGGAAGAATTGAGTACAAGCCGATTTTTGTCCGTTTGAATCAGGCGAAGCAGCTTATCAATACTATTCTGGCTCATAACATCACTGTCTACACCCTTTTTCTTTTCTGTAAGAAACTTCACTAAAGTGTCAATTTCCTGCTGGCTCAATAAAGAAAAACTTTTGTTTCTGTTCATGTCAATATACCTCCTTATTTCCAGTTGTTTTATTTGGTACTCTGCAGGAAATACGAGCCTGCAGAACATAATAATCCTTACTATAGTATACCGTGTTTTGTAGTTGGTTTCAAGTATAAAGTTTGAAAGTTGATTTCTACTGCTTAGTTACTGTTACTGTTCACGGCTGTTCCAAACATCACAAGAAAAGTTTGCACCGCCAAACTGCTACTGAAGAAGTGCTACATACAGCGGACTCGGCTCTTCAACCTCTGCAGAACAAAATAATTGTTTTTCGTGTTTAAACAGAAACCTCACTTTCATTTATAATGTTTGTATTTTTCAAAACATTATACACAACACTATTATTTTATAAGCAAGGTTTACTTCTCCAATATTATTTCAATAAATCACTATTATAATACATCAATATATTCACCGTTAAGTGCCTTATTCATACTTCTTACAGCACAGAATTTTCCGCACATTGAACAACTGTCTTCTATTTCAGGTTTTCTTTCATTGCGAATTCTTTTCGCTGTTTCAGGATCAATAGAGCATTCCCATTGTTTATCCCAGTCAAAATTTCTTCTTGCATCAGCCATAGTATCATCAATATCTCTTGCGTGAGGGATATGCTTGGCAATATCGGCAGCATGAGCAGCAATTTTTGATGCGATAATACCTTGCTTAACATCATCTACATTTGGAAGTGCAAGATGTTCGGCAGGCGTAACATAGCAAAGGAATGCTGCACCTGAAGCCGCTGCAACAGCACCACCGATAGCAGATGTAATATGGTCATAACCTGGTGCAATATCGGTTACTAAAGGACCGAGAACATAAAACGGTGCCCCCATACAAATTGTCTGTTGTATTTTCATATTTGCCTCAATCTGATCAAGCGGCATATGGCCCGGACCTTCAACCATAACCTGAACATCCTTAGCCCATGCACGCTTTGTCAGTTCACCAAGACGAACAAGCTCTTCAATCTGACAAACATCACTTGCATCTGCAAGGCAACCAGGACGACAAGCATCTCCAAGAGAAATTGTTACATCGTATTCACGGCAGATATCCAGTATCTCATCATAATACTCATAAAAAGGATTTTCCTCTCCTGTCATACTCATCCACGCAAATACAAGAGAACCGCCGCGAGATACAATATTCATCTTTCTTTTATGCTTTTTGATCTGTTCAATCGTCTTTCTTGTAATCCCGCAATGAAGCGTTACAAAATCCACACCATCTTCAGCGTGCAGACGAACAATATCTATAAAATCTTTTGCAGTAAGTGTAGCCAAATCTCTTTGATAATGAATAACACTGTCATAAACAGGAACAGTTCCAACCATTGCAGGGCATTCGCTTGTCAGCTTTCTTCTGAAAGGCTGCGTATTACCATGTGATGAAAGATCCATAATAGCCTCTGCCCCCATATCAATTGCAGCCATTACCTTTCGCATTTCAATATCATAATCCTTACAGTCCTTTGAAATACCAAGATTAACATTGATTTTTGTTCTAAGCATTGAGCCTACTCCATTAGGATCAATGCACGTATGTAATCTGTTTGCACAAATTGCAACCTTGCCTTCGGCAACAAGCGCTCTTATTTCCTCTTCTGTGCGATCTTCTTTTTGGGCAACTGCTTTTATTTCAGGAGTAATAATTCCTTGTTTTGCTGCATCCATCTGTGTTGTATAATTTTTCATAATAAAATTCCTTTCGTTACTATTCAGTTACTATTCACGGCTATTCTAAACATCATGCGAAAAACCATCCGGCTATGCCGTCTGGCGCTGCAAAAGCAGCAGCTTTTGTTTTTCTTATGATGTTTAGAACAGCCTACACGATGATTTCAGAAAATAATCAACCGCTTATGCGCAGGCACAACGAGTTTGACTATTTTCTGAAATCACCCGTGAATAGTAACACTATTCAAGTAAATATTAAATAAATCAGTCAGCAAAGTTGCTATTAAGGTTAAACATATGATTCACAGGCCCGCTGCCTTTTCCAATGTCAAGCATATCTGCCAAAGCACCTGAAATATAATTCTTTGCCCTTTGCACAGATGATTGCATATTAAAGTCTTTTGCCAGATTTGCTGCAATTGCACTTGACAAGGTACAGCCGGTTCCGTGTGTATTGGGATTGTCAATGTGTTTGCTGTTAAACCACTTATATTTTCCATTTTCATAAAGCAAATCATTTGCATCATTAACATTATGACCGCCCTTGCAAAGAACTGCACAATTATATGTATCACTTATTATTTTTGCAGCTGCTATCATATCGTTTTCAGTTTGAATAAAAATTCCTGACAGCACTTCTGCTTCAGGGATATTCGGCGTAATTATATCAGCAATCGGCAACAAATCACCTTTTAATATTGTTATTGCATCCTCGTTAATAAGTCTTGAACCACTTGTTGCTACCATTACGGGATCAACAACGATATTAGCGGCATTAAAGTGTTTTAATCTGTCCGCTATTATCTTAATAAGCCCACTTGATGATACCATGCCGATTTTTACTGCATCGGGACGAATATCATTAAATACATCATCAATTTGTTCTTTTAAAAACTTCGGAGTTACCTCCATAATCCCTGTTACACCGGTGGTGTTTTGTGCGGTAAGTGCAGTTATAGCACTCATTGCATACACCCCATTCATAGTCATTGTTTTAATATCTGCTTGAATACCGGCGCCTCCGCTAGAATCACTTCCTGCGATTGTTAATGCTTTTTTCATTGATTTTCTCCCTTAATTATTTGCATTAATTTTATTAAGCGACAAAAGGTGGTGCCCCAATCTGCCGCTGATAGTGTCCCATATAAACATTGAATCAAGCAATGTTCCGTCTGCATCAAAAATTGCTCCCTTTCTCATTTTTTATTAACTCCTTTGCAATATTAAGAAGTGTTTCTGTTTCAGCTTTTGGGTTATTTGCTTTCATTATAGCGGACACAACACAAACTCCAGCTATATCTATACCCTGAAGTATATCAGTATTTGTTTTATTAAGACCACCTATAGCATTAACCGGGATGGGAACTGCCTGGCAAATATCTTTTAAAGTATCAGTAGAAGTGAGTACTGTTTTCACTTTAGTTGTAGTTGGATATATTGCTCCTACTCCAAGATAATCTGCTCCTTGCTCATATGCCTCCAAAGCCTGTGAAGCCGTTTTTGCAGTAGCTCCGATAATTAAGCCGCTGCCAAGTATTTTTCTTGCAATATCTATCGGCATATCACTCTGACCAAGATGCACGCCTTCTGCTCCTATCGCCATAACAACATCAATACGATCATCAATGATAAGAGGTACATTATATTTTTTTGTTAATATATGTACCTTTTCAGCGAGTGCTATATATTCTCTTGTAGTTTTATCTTTTTCTCGAAGTTGAATCAGTGTTGCTCCACCCTTCAATGCCTCTTCCGTTCTGAATAAAAATTCTTCTTCTGAAAAATCAGTACTGTCCGTTATAAAATATAGTGTGGAATCAAATTTTTTCATTGCTTTTCCTCCGATTTATACATAAAGATAATCGTTGAGCACAGGCTGCAAGCCTTCGTCAGCAATATCCTTATACATTTTTTCAAGGCTTCTGCCGTCATTTATTTCAAATTGTTCATCACCCTCTGTACTATCGCTTTCCTTTCCGGTATATTTGCTTTCATGATCACCTATACCTGTAGAAACACCTGCGGATACTTTGGTAGCAGCAATTTTTACAATACCGTTTCTAAACCCGGCACTTTCACGGGAGGATACAGTAATACCAACAAACGGAAGAAAAATGCGATATGCACAAATAACCTGACACAACTGCCTCTCATGAACATCAAGAGGATTTATCTTATCGTTATTAATGATAGGACGCAGGCGAGGACAAGAAAGTGACATTTCAGCGTGTGGATATTTTCTTTGAAGATAATAAACATGCAATGCACTTGCAAGGGCGTCTTTGCGAAAATCCGAAAGACCAAGAAGTGCTGAAAAAGCAACACCACGCATACCACCCATCAATGCTCTTTCCTGCGCATCAAAACGATAAGGCCATATACGCTTATGACCTAAAAGATGTAACTTCTCATATTTGTCAGTATCATATGTTTCTTGAAATACAGTAACATAGTCTGCGCCGCATTCATGCAGATAACGATATTCGTCAGTATTTACAGGGTAGATTTCAAGACCTACCATTCTGAAATACTTTTGTGCAAGTTTGCACGCCTCACCGATATATTCAACATTACTTTGTACTAGGCTTTCCCCTGTAAGAATGAGTATTTCTTCCATTCCTGAATCTGCTATAATTTTCATTTCCTTTTCAATCTGCTCCATTGTTAACTTCATACGATTGATATGGTTATAGCAGTTGAACCCACAATAAACGCAGTAGTTCTCACAATAATTTGCAATGTAAAGCGGAGTGAACATATAAACAGTGTTACCAAAATGTTTGCCTGTTTCAGTACGAGCCTTTTGAGCCATTTGTTCAAGAAAAGATTCTGCTGCCGGTGAAAGTAACGCCTTAAAATCCTCAATAGTACAGGTCTCATGTTCAAGAGCTACTTTAACATCACTTGCTGTATATTTTGAATAATCATACGAATTCATCTGTCCAAGTACTTTTTCACAAATATCAGATTCGATCTGCTCCATTCCGGGCAGGTATTCCATATGATTTTTTCTTGATGACGGATCATTCTCAAGCCTGTGCTTTTTTTCAAGTGCCTCCGATGACAGATGCACGGAATCAATAAAATATTGGTTATCCATATTCTGTAAGCCTCCGTTAATCTCTTAAAAATCCGGTAAGAGGATCAGACGCTGACGCACCTCTTGACAGAACTCTTCCGGGCTTTGCAAGATAAGCTTTTCTGCCTGCCTCTATTGCAGCACGAAAAGCAGATGCCATAAGAGGAAGATTACCTGCTGTTGCAAGTGCAGTATTTGCCATAATAGCAGCTGCGCCCATCTCCATAGCCTCACAAGCCTGTGAGGGCCTGCCTATTCCTGCATCCACAATAATAGGCAAATCAATTTCATCAATCAAAATTTGAATAAATTCACGAGTTGCAAGTCCTTTATTTGAACCAATGGGTGATGCAAGAGGCATTATACTTGCAGCACCTGCATTTACCATATCTCTGGCAGCATTCAAATCAGGATACATATACGGCATTACAATAAAGCCATCATTTGCAAGAATTTCAGTTGCTTTGATTGTTTCCGTATTATCAGGCAAAAGATATTTTGAATCTCTCATAATTTCAACTTTAACAAAATTGCCGCAGCCAAGCTCTCGTGCAAGACGAGCAATACGGACTGCTTCCTGTGCATTTCTTGCCCCCGATGTGTTTGGCAAAAGTGTTACATCTTTAGGAATATAATCCAGTATATTTTCCTGATCCTTTGTATTTGCACGGCGAACGGCAAGAGTGATAATTTCCGCTCCCGCATCTCTGATTGCTGATTCAATAAGTTCCAAAGAATATTTGCCTGAACCCAAAATAAATCTTGAATTAAACTCATGTCCGCCGATTATAAATTTATCATCCATTACCCTAAATCCTTCCATTATTTAAACTTCAAATTCTTCTGCAATTATTCTTAAAACCATATGTGCCTGATGTGCAGCACACACCATTACACGAGATGATACAAGTCCTATACCATCAGATACATCGCTTGTTTCATCACCGCAAAGATAAAAATGTTTTGCTACCCTGCGGGTTTTTATACTGTTTGCTGATGACATTCCTGCCATACCTGAGCCTGAAACTAAATACTTATCAGGTAAGTTTTCTAATACACAATTTACAAGCATTGCCTTTTCTTCAGCACAGTCAAAGGCTTCGCAAATAATATCAGTACCCTTTAATAACTCTTTTGTATTGCTTTCGGTTATACGAACAGTGTGTGAAATCACATTAACATATGGTATAATTTGAAGAAGGTTTTCTTTCAAAGCATCTGTTTTATACATTCCAAGCTGTGAAGCAAAATACTGTTGACGGTTTAAGTTTGATAATTCCACCCTATCAAAATCGATAAGGTACAAATTTCCTACTCCTGCACGGGCAAGCGCTATCGCAATGTTAGAGCCAAGACCACCAAGACCGCATATTGATACAGAAGCATTGCTGAATTTACTTTGTAATTCTTTGCCGTGCCGTTCTTCAAGTGCCAAAAGCATTTCTTCTTTTGTGGGAATTGAGTGCATATATTAACCTCCCCCTACAAAACTGACCACTTCAATGACATCACCATTTTGAATGATAATTTCGTCATATTGATCCTTAGGCACAATTTCTTCATTACGCTCGACAGCAATAAACTTCAAATCATAATCCGTTGCTTTCAAATACTGTGAAATTGTCATTCCGGAAATATCACAATCATTTCCATTAATTTTAACCATAAAAGCAGACCTCCTTAAACTAAAATAGGGAGCTACCAATTAAGGTAACTCCCATAATACATATTCTATCAATAGTCCCTACGTTGGCATTATCCAAATCAGGTATATCGGTCGAAAGTTATACTTTCCTCTCAGCCTGTAACACAAGCTCCCAAATATTTAATTGTTAAACTAATAATAACACTATTCACAATAAAATGCAAGTACATAGATTCCTTTCCGGCAGCCGTTTTTCTGCCTTTGTCAAAACTATCCCTCCATTGTGAAAAGTTTTTATTCCTCAAAGTTGTTTGAAAGTTGATTTCTACTGCCTATAAGCCAAATGTATCGTTCGCATGCCTTTACTCATTCTCAAACAATACTTTTGGATTCCTTACCAAAAATTCATTCTCCACCGTTTTTTCATCGCAAAAACCATTGGCTCTCTATGCTGCAATCTTAGATTTTGCAACTTCTACTAATGCCGCAAAGCCTTCCGGATCACTGATTGCCATTTCAGAAAGCATCTTTCTATTGATATCAATTTCTGCAAGCTTTAAACCATACATAAACTTACTGTAAGAAAGACCATTCAGACGGGCTGCCGCATTGATACGGGCAATCCACAATCTACGGAACTCTCTTTTTCTCTGCTTTCTTCCTGCGAAGGAGGAATTCAATGCTCTCATCACAGACTGTTTTGCTACTCTATACTGTTTTGATCTTGCTCCTCTATAACCTTTTGCAAGCTTTAATACTCTCTTGTGTTTTTTCTTTGCATTTAAACCGCCTTTAACACGTGCCATTTTATCTTTCCTCCTTTATTATTTATATGGTATCAGTTTTCTTGCAACCTTTACATTTGTTGCATCCATCTCAACCTGTTTTCTTAAATTTCTCTTTCTCTTGGCAGATTTCTTATTTAAGATATGGCTTTTGTTCGCCTTCATTTTCATAATCTTACCAGTACCTGTAACCTTATAACGTTTTGCTGCCGCACGCTTTGTTTTCAACTTTGGCATATTTTTTTCCTCCTTAATGTTTTACTAATTTATCAGAATCATACGGTTACTGCCCCTGTTTTGCAGTAATATTATAATCCTTTTGAAAGGCTGCCTGCTTTTCAGGCAAAGCCTTACTAACGTTTTTCTGACAAAAACATCACCATGCTCCTGCCTTCCATTTTCGGCTTCCTGTCAACAACAGCAATATCCTCTAACAGTTCGCAAAAACTATCTAAAATCTGCTTGCTGTAATTCACATGCGCCATCTCGCGCCCACGGAACCGAAGCGTCACCTTTACCTTATCTCCCTTTGAGATAAACTTCCTTGCCTGATTTGCCTTTGTATTCAAATCATTTTTGTCAATATTTGGAGAAAGGCGAACTTCCTTTACTTCCATTGTCCTCTGCTTCTTCTTCGCTTCCTTTTCCTTGCGGGCAAGTTCATAACGATATTTTCCATAATCAATAATTTTGCATACTGGTGGTTTTGCTGTCGGCGCAATCTTTACCAAATCCAGATCAGCCTCCCTTGCAAGCTTCATCGCTTCCCTCGATGACATAATCCCCAACTGCTCTCCAGTCTGGCTAATCAATCGAACCTCTTTGTCTCTAATCCTCTCATTAATCATTAACTCGCTAATTGTAGTACACCTCCAAATTCCATAATCATTTATTTCAATATACCGCTCCATACTCGCACTTTTCCAATGAGCAAAAGGCACGCCGCTATCCTGGACGCCTTTCTGTCCCACAAAGAAAAAACGCGGATTGTAAAGTTATCCACGTTTATCAAAAATACATCTTTCTTACCAGAACCATTCCCAGGCCTAGTAATCTATGATACGATGCCTGCCCTGCCCGACACTGCATTGCTTTCTCGGCCACACCGTTCTATGATTAATCAATAAACCCGAGTCACATCTCTGTGCTAAGGTGAGAGTGGATACTCTACTTCGTTGCTGCTTACACAGCAAAAACTATTCTAACATAGCATATCTGTTATGTCAATACTTTTTTTCTTACCCAGCCTCAATCCTGCATAATTTCTGAAGAAAGGCTTTACACCCAAATAGCATGTCTGATATAATACAATCATCAAAAGAGCAATATACAAGGAAAGCAGGTGATTGCATGGGAATGACTGACAGCCAGTTCAAAGGCTTTATCCGATTTGTTTTAGATGACATAAAAGAAGTACTGGAAAACATGCCAGATAGCAAAGAAAAGGAAAAACTGCAAAAAGTAGCGGACAATCTGCAACAGACTCTTGAAGATTAATCAATAAATTTCCCCGCAACAGGCCAGAATGCGTTGCGGGGAAATTCATTCTCACAATCTGCAAACATGCTCTAAGCTTCTGTGAATGATTCCTCTTTCCCTTTGCCAATATATTCCTGGACAATTTGAAGCAGCTCCTCCTTATTTTCCGGATTTTCTCTGATTACGGCATTAATATTCTGCAAAAAATCATTTTTTACCTTTTCATTATACTCAATCCGCTCTCTAAGAATCTGGCGCTGTGCATTTAATTTATGGCGGATTTCAACCATTTCACGGCTGTCTGCAATTGCAATCGCCTGTCCAATCCAGATTTCACAGTCCATTACCTGCATTCCCATTAACATTTTTATAAGATGGTCACAATAAAAATTTAACTGCTCCGTATTTTCCCGGAATTTCCGCTCATACTCTTTAGCACGGACATATTCATTCCAGAGGTGTTCAAATTCTGCCGCACTGGTCACACCAAATTTTTCCCTGCTATAATCCAGAAGATTCCGGTTATTAACATATTTTATTTTTACTCGGTTGAGTAAACTGATTGCCTTATCTGTTTTGCGGTCAGCAAGTGTCATATCCCTGCGATTCCGGTTTGATTCTACAAAAATCACCGTTGACGAAATGGCAGCAAGAAAAATTGTACCAAGATACGGCAGTGTCATATCCACTTCTAAAGCATAATATACTGTAACAAATAATATAAACAGAGATACAATTAACACAATCAAAACCTTTGCCATATTTTTCAAAGAATTCTGTTTTTCTATGATTTCCTGCTTTTCCTCCCGCAGCTTCTTTTTTTCTTCATAAAGTTTATCAATATCCCCCTCAATGGCTTTCTGGTATACTTCTGCCTCATACATCCTTTTGATCTCATCCACCAGTTCATTTTCATAAGGTTCAAAACGCCGGATTACAGCATCGGATATTGTAAGATTTCGGTTCTTATAGCGGTTTCTCTCATTTGTCAGCTTCACAATATTACTTGCGGCACTGAGAAGATGCTTTTTGTCCTCTCCCTCTGCCCGGTCGATTTTTTGGATATCAAGCAGCGAATCCGTCACTCCCTGGTATTCTTTCCGAATACTTCCAATCTGCCTATCCGCCTCCTGAATTCCCTGACAGCACTCTGTTACATAACGTTTCTGGTCACTTTTCCCAGAGGGCTTAAGCTGCTCTGTCTGGTACATCTCCTCGTTATACTCTGCCTCTTCCTTTTGTTCAGGCGGCGCAGCCGATACTTCCTTCTGTTCTGCCTTCTTCTGTTCCCGGATAGTATCCAGTTTTTCCTGGATTTCCCGTTCTAATGCTTCCTGCTGCCGTTTTTTCCTTCTATTCCAAAATGCCATGCTGCCTCCATTTATACACTAATCTGTTTGCGGTATTCATTCTTCCAGTCTGCAATATAAGAATGTACCTTATTATAATATTCTTCCACAGAACCGTTTTTTACCAAATCACGAAGCTTTTCAATCTGCCGGACAGACTTTTCTGCTGCGCACATTTCAACTGCTCTCTGATATTCCTTCTCCCACTGTTCCAGTTTTTCCTCCGAAAGAGCCAGATCTTTTGTCAACTTTTTATAGCCTTCCACATCCTTGCAAAGACGGAGGGAGAAAAGACACTGTGACAAAGATTCTTCCCGGTTATTTTTCTCATATGCTTTTAAATAAAGTTCCGATGCTTTATGAAATTCACCAATCTGGGCATATGCAACCCCCATATTATGGAAAATATCGCCATAGACGGAAGCCTCTGCCTGAAGAATTTCATCGCTTTCAAAAATCCGTTCATATTCTTCCAATGCTTTCTCATAAGAATGGCAGTGTAAGAAATTATCCCCTTTATACTTCCTCCTTGCATATGCTGGAAGCGTATCCAGATCATCTATTATCTTAATTAACTCTTTAATCTCTTCTTCTTCGTAATAATCACAACTGCAGCAAATCGTAACGACAATATCCTTGATATTATATTGCTCCTGAACCAATCGTTCCAGCTTATCCGCCGTTTCTTCCATATGAAGTTCATTGCGGAGCCACAGAACAAATTCCCTGTCAAACACCTCTTCCTGCATCATGTATATATTATGGCTGATATAATAACACACTTCTTCTATGGAATATACATTTGTCTTTGTCAGCCGAAAATGGTATGGCTCTTTTGCAATGCAGCCGCTGCATTGAATTAATTTTCCCATAGGCTACTCCTTTATACCGTAATATACCGCTCCCAGACACGGTTACTGGAAGGGCAGTACTCACCAAATCCATTGTCCTTTAATGTAACAATACAGGTATGGCTGTCTGCAAAACGAATTCGTATGGTAAACCGGGTCATTTTATTCTTTCTGCCCGCAAATCCGCTTAAAGAAAGCATATGTGCCCTTATTTCATGCTTTAATACATCCTGAATCGTTATCCTGATTTCCTCTTCTTCATCCGGAATCACATCAATACTGCTGTCTACCTCACTCCAGAGCGCCCCTGCCTTTACAAGCAATACATCTTGTATACTGGCATCACAGTATACACGGAGAAGTACATTGCAGGCAATCATATCTTCATCCAGAAAAAGGCACTGCTCTAACTTTCCCTCACCTGCCATTTCCCTTGCCGCATAACAGGCGCCCTTTGTAAAAAGGTTCTGCCCCCTGAAAACTCTCCTTCCAACGCAAAGTTCTTTTAGCGCCTCTTCTGCCCAGGCGCCTTCAAATCCCTTCCCTGTCACATAAACGGTTGTCACAAGCTGCTTGTAAAGCGCTGTATTAGCAGCATTTGAAAAAGCATAGGAAATATGGGACGCCCCCTCTTTTTCCAAAGCCGCCCAGTCAATTCCATCTGAAAGGTCTTTCTGTATCACCCCAACAATATACGGAACCGTCTTTTTATCAATATCAATCTGGGAATACAAAAGCCTGTTGTTTTCCATTTCAAAAAGCCCTACATTATGCGCCCACAATTCTTTTGGCTGGCTGACCGCATAATACATATAACTTTGCCTGTAATTTTGAAGAACAAAACCTCCCTTTGGAAGCCCCAGCTCGTCACAAATCGCAGTCAGATAATCCTTTAACCGTTCCTCCCGTTTTGCCACAGTAACGACAAGTTTGCGAATCCTGTCTGCCGGGTAGTATTCTTTTAAAAGGCTCAGTAGTTTTACGATAAAACGCTTTAGCACCTGATAGCTCTTTACCGAATATCTGCCTATCGTAATTTTTTCCTCCTGCAAAATATCTGTCAGAAGATGACGCAGACAAATTACCTCTTCCTGTTTCGCATATTCTTCATCGATCCAGTACCACTCCCCTTTTAATGGATTGACAGCTAAAGCGGTAGGAATTTCATATACTCTTTTTCCATGTATCTTTCTCCCAATCGGAACTGGCTCATATGACACAAAGTCAAAACAAGTCATCTGGGTATTCTCCTCTCCCAAATCAATTCCCACCAACAGCTTTCTTTCCTCTTCCACTTACTTTCCCCCTTATGTCCAGGAACGGCTTAAAAAGCATTTGCTTAACCGTTCCCTGTCTTTTTATCAGAGCTGCTATTCCATCGGTTTAAAAAGCATATTTACGCACTCTTTTAACTCCACATACTCCTTCATCAGGTCAATCAAAGTCCCTTCCTCATTCATCTCCTGTGCAATCATCATCAGGTTCAGCATATGGTAACGGCTGCCAGTCCTTTCATGATCCATCGTTTCATCAAAACTGACACTGACCTCTTTAACGACCTTTTCCCCCTCTTTATGCACCTCTGAAATATAATACTGTAAAACTTCATCTTGAAACAGCACAAACTCTTTTACACGGATTCCACAGAAAATATCACGCATCGTCTCTGTAACATATTCTCCCGTTTCATAACTGGAAGAAATGGAGTAGCGAATTTTTACTTCATATTCTGGATTTGTAATATATTCCACATAACATTCATCCAAAATGTGTACCGGAAGTGATACTTTACCATAAAATTCCCGGAAAAAAGGAAATACCATCTTTTGCTCATACAACTTATTAATATTATAATCCGCAAACTGGGCTTCCTCTGGTGTCAAATCCTTCTTCTGGCTCAGATATTTCAGCACTGCGACCATACAAAAAATGTTGTCCTGCATCTGCACTTCCTTATAAAAATAGGAAAATGCCTTATCTGGAACCACCCAGTTATGAACCAGATATTTATAGGCAATAAATTTCATAAATGCCCAGAGCAGCCGTTTATCTTTCCCATTTTCATAATAATCATAGAAAACTTCATATATCTCTGGCGATACTTCCTCCGAAAAAACACTCTGCCCCAAAATGCGCCCTGAAAAATCTGCCATTTCAATCGAAAAACCATTGGCATATTTCCAAATCTGTACCATCTCCTGAACACTTCCAGAAAAATAACGGCACAAATAACGCATCATATTTTCATCAAAATTCCCTGTCTGGAAAATGTAATGCGCAAGCTTTACAAGGCTGACATCTTCCCGCTCTATCTCTTGCGCAAATGTGTCTGAAGATATTTTTAAAAGCCTTTTTCCCTCAATATCCCTGTAACCAAACCGTAAAATCCCCTCCATTGCCTTATCAAAAAAGCGGCGGATAGCGCAATACTCAACAAACTGAGTCCGGTCTGCCGGATTGACTAAAGACCAGTCCAGTTTTTCCAGGGTTGCGTCTAAAAGCTCTCCCTCAAAATTATCAAAATAATAACGTACAAGAGAACAAAACGCCTTTCGGTAATGATATTTGCTTAAATTGGGAATATCTAACACACGCCGCCTAATTTCCATAATATCTTTTCCATGCTGATTCAAACGCTCTGCCTTATCATATAAATATAGAAGCAATTGATAATCATCACCGTTTTCTTTAAAACATTTTTCTGCGAGAAAATCCAGTTGAAGTAACTTATTTGCCGTATAGTCAATCGACGATGCATATCGGTTATCCAGTTGATCCGCCAGAAAAATGCGATAATGTTCTGTAAAAATACGCACAATCGCCTTTCCATTCTGAAATGGAACAAACTCTTCTCCAGACAGTTCACGATGCGTCACATAAACACCAACAATATCTGGATTTTCACAGATAATTTCATGGCAGAACATCACAGCCGGAAGCTGTTTTGCAACCTTCTCATTAATCCACTCCTCCTGAATGAACTCTTCATACAAAACCGCAAGATTGTTGCTAATTTTCCCTGACGCAAGTTGCCATAAAGTAAATTCTTCCATTACGGAACAATAAGACCGATACGTTTCTCCCAATTTTTTCTTATTCTGCACGACATAGGCATACAACATTGCTTTTTTTGCCACAGTCAAATGATTGTCATACAAAAAGTATAAAAGGGTACTGTTCTTAAACTGAATTTTCCGGTTCTCATCAAGAGAATACATATAATATTCATACAAATCTGTCAGTTTCAGATTGTGCTCAATCCCAAGTTCATACCAGCGGAATGCCTCATGGGCTGTCACCTGTCCCAACATCAAAAACTTACAGATGGCAACCAGAATTTCTTCTTCCTGGAATTCCTCATACAGCACACACATATCCTGACAAACTATTTTAGAATATTCCCGCATTCTTCCCGCAAGATAACAGTAGCGCAAAGCGACCTCTTTTTCCACATATTTCTGTTTTACGCCCCAGTGAATTGCCCTGCGGACACCCTCTGTCAGCTCTGTCATAAAATCCGGCGTATCATTTAAAATACTGCAAACCTCTAAATAAAGTATCGGACTGTTGCAGGAATATTGAAGCTGTTTTACAATATCTTCATATTTTTTCCGCTCCAGGCGATAATTTGGCGACAAATAAATCAAAAACCACAAAAGCCTCCAGTCGTATGGATTCTTCTGATAATATGACTCAATTTCCTGTACACATTTCATAACCTCTGCGTCATCATCTTCCCATAAACCTTTCAGATATAAATAGGCACAATAATAGATAATGTCTTTTTCCCACAGCTCATCTTTTTGTCTCTCTAAAAAGGCCAGTCCATTTTTCACAGCCTGATCCCTGTGTTCCATAATACCAAGATGGACCTTAAAAAGAACGGACAAGACGCTTGGCCCCTCCTTTTCCATTACATAGACACTATCACCAATTGTTTTCAGATATGTCTCATGGTCAATACGCCCCATGCAAAAATCCAGATAGCTAAGCGTCAGGTCATACCGCCTTTTCTGCTGCTCCTTTTCTTTTCCCTCATCTACACCGGCTTCCCCTGCCTTATGGGCAGTCACCATAATTTCAATCTTCTGGCGAACAGAGGAAACCGTAATCCTGGCATAATTCTGTCCTGGAAGCATCTTCTCTATATCAACTAAAAATGACATTGGATAATTATTTCCCATAAAATCGTCTGTCCAGATAATTTTATGTTCTGGCACAACAAAAGCGCTGTCAGACTGAATATGATACTCCCCAAATCCCCAGTTATTTTTTGTAATAATAAATTTATCTTTAAAACTCTGTTTGCAGTTCTCATATTGAAAATTTGTCTTATCTATTGAAAGGTGAATCGGAAGCTTTTTGTGAATAGCAATCAGAAACTCTTCCATTGCCATTCCCTTGCTTGTCCCTTTCACCAGACCCCTGTACAGAGCTATATTAGCATTATCACGGTATAAAAAAACTTCCTCAAAGTTGCTTTTTCGAAAAAGTTTGGCAGCCTCTTCCGGATATTCCCGTGCCAGATTTGTAAAATGAAACAAATCCCTGAGCTTTCCTGAAGATGCTTCACAAAATGGAACACCTGCCAAAGCAGAAAAAGGCAGTTTCTTTGTCCCATAATCTGTAACTATTGTAACATTTCCTTTTATCATGTCTCCTGGTAACAATGACTCACCATGAAAAACATACTTTATTTCGTTAGAACTCCCCTGAAAAAAACGCTCCGTAAACTCCAGAAAATGGCAATCGGTACTCACTTCGCCCTTCATTTCAACTTCCATTTCGTTGAAGACAATAAAAACACCCTCACTGCATTCTCCAGCATTGACTTTAATCGAAAACTCTGCTGGCGATACATTGAGAGCCAAACTGCCATATTCAAAAATACCTTTTGCTGCCTGATAGACTTTTTCTCTCATAGTTCCTCCAAAATATATATTATCTCCTGATAGGTAAAATCATTAATGAGTATATCACTTTTCCCTACTACTTTTCAAGTCAGAGCCTGCTGTCTTAAGATATATTTCAATATAATTGATTTCCAGTTACGATTCACGGCTGTTTTTTCGCATGAAGCTTAGGATAGTTCCTTAGAGCGTGAATCCTGACAATTTCTACCAGTCATTTTTACATATGTAAAACAGGGGAATCACAGAAATTATAGAGCAGACACATACTTTTTTAAGTAATATCATTATAATCTAAAAAATCCATAAAAGAATCGAAAAATTGTTACGATTCACGGCTGGTTTTAGAAAATAATCAAACACGCTCTGGCACGTAAGAGGGTGATTATTTTCTAAAACCAGCGTGTAGGCTGTTCTAAATATCATAAGAAAAACAAAAGCTGCTGGTTTTGCAGCGCCAGACGGCATAGCTGGATGGTTTTTCGCATGATATTTAGAATAGCCGTGAATAGTAACTAAAAATTAAGTTATATCGTCTTATATTTCCAAATTTTCCTTGCACTGCTACAGCAATTATGCTACAATGAATGTTGAGAAAATTCAAGAACATTTAGTGGTGTACCACCTGACACTGTTGGCGCAGTGTCAGGCAGGGATGGTAACTAGGGTACCACACAATACAGTTTATCACTGCGATACACACGAGATTATTATATTATATTTCGGCTATAATTACAACTTCTTTGTCTTGTGTGCGGTGTAACTGTAGACTTTCGTTATATACAACGAGGTGTAAGTGTGGACGCATACTGACACCTCGTTCTTGGTTTTCTCACCGATTCCTCCAGTGGCAGCTTATTTTACCACTGGAGCGTATGTAAAACGTCTGTTAGAACCTGTATACTATCTACTTTTTATGATCTGGCAAAGTATGGTAGTGTGCCAGGAATGTTTTTATTGCGCTTTCGGGAATTTGTGAGAAACCAGGGTTTTAATGCTAAAACTATGGTTTTATTCTTGTGCCCGCTATACTGCGGCATAGCTCCATTACCTCAAAGGAGCCTGGTCAGAATATACCATAGTTTTCTTTTTTCTCTGGATTCTAATATACATATACTCTCCAGTCCATTTTAAGGAATGTCCAACAGGAAATAGTGTAAAAATAAGGATTACAAATAATGACAACAGGAATTTTAACGGCAAAGGTTGGGAGGTGATGCACTGCTGCAACATTCAGAAACCCTATTGGCTTCTGTTTCTGGTTCCTGAACCCCTGCAGATATTCCTGTCGTAAAATCCTGGAAGTATGTGACAACAGTAAAAGGAGGAAAATTTTTATGAAAGTCAATGTCAAAAAAGCGCTGGCAACGATGATGGCAGCAGCCCTTATCGTTACATCCGCTCAGTGCCCAACCGCTTCCGCCGCAAAAAAGCCTAAGTTAAACAGCAAAAAGGTAACGCTTACGGTAGGAAAAAAGAAAACCTTGAAGGTAAAAAACAAAATCAAAGGTTCTACCTATACATGGAAATCTTCTAAGGTTAAAGTAGCAAAAGTAACCAAAAAAGGTGTTGTTAAAGCTGTAAAAGCTGGCACAGCTACCATTACCTGTAAGGTGAAAACAAAAGCTACCAAAAAAAAGAAAGCAAAAACTTATACCTTAAAATGCAAGGTAACTGTCAAAAAGAAAAAGACAACAAAACCAACAGCAAAGCCAACAGCAAAACCAACCACAAAGCCGTCTACAAAGCCATCGGATGTACCGTCTAATAACCCAAGCGATACTCCATCACAGGCTCCATCAGACAACCCATCAACCGCACCATCCACAGAGCCAAGTGTTTCTCCGTCGGCTGACCCAAGCGCTTCCCCATCGGTAAGCCCAAGTGTTTCTCCATCGGCAAGCCCGACAACAACACCAAGCTATAACTATCGTCCAGGCGGCAGCAGCAGTAAGCCAGGTACAAGTGCAACACCAAGCACTTCACCAACTTCTGCTCCTGATGGAACTGTAGTAGTTGCAAGTCAGGCAGACTTAGACAATGCATTAAAAGCTGCCACAAAACCAACTACTCTGAAAATAGAAAGCGAAGAACTTACCTCACTCACAATTGCTGAAGGAACCTACTCTGAAACAGATGTCATTGTAAATGCGCCAAAAGCTACTATTACAAATTCAGCAACATTCAACAGTGTTACAATTGAGGCAATCAGCAGCGATACATGGATTGAAAAAGCAGTAGGAAATGCACTGAAAATAATTGCAAAATCTGCTCATGTCCAGCTTGATAGCGGTGCAAAACCTACGTCTATTGATATTGAAGCTCCTGAAGATAAAAGCGTAACTCCAGATGTTAAAATTACCACAAATGGAGGCACTGCAGATGCAGTCAATGTAACGGCTGTTGTAAACCTTACAATCGCTAAAGGTGACTCCGCTGCAACAGGCTCTGATGCACTTTCTGTAAATGTAAAAATCACTGGTGAAACGAAAGACAGTAAAGCAGCAATAACCTCTTCTATCCCAGTGGCCATCACTACAGAAACCTCTGCAAGTGTAGATATCACTTTAAAAACAGGCGCCGAATCAAGTACAGTAACCGTAGACAAAGCTGATCAAGACGGTGCCACAGTAACTGTTACAAATAATACTACACAAAATGTAACTGTTACTAACAACAATGCAGAAAATGAGGCTAATAAAACGCAAACTGCTGCTCCAAACGGCGCCCCTGTAATTGTAGAAGTCAAAGCAGATCCTGACAAGGCATTGATCGCTAAAGCATTAGAAGAACTCACTGAGACAGTTGTTTTAAATGGCAATACCACATCTGATTTTAGCAAGGCGAACCTAAAACTCCCAAAAAAATCTGATGAATATAGCGAAACGGCTACTGGGGCTTCTATTTCCTGGACAGTATCACCTACTGATAATGGCGTATTAGACCTTACTACGGGCCAAATAACACCAGCCGCTACTGATACCACAATAACTTTAACAGCTACTATCACAGCAGGTAAGGAAAAAGAAACAAAAGAGTTTGGACCTTACACAATTAAGGGAACCGGAACTGGAGCTACCGTAACTGTTACTGCACTAACAATTACTTATACTGCTGTAAGCGGTTCTGCCACCACTGGTAGCAGTATTACCGTATCAAATCCAAATGCAACCTTATCAGATACTTCTGCTAAAGCAACTTACAAATATGCAATCTCTACAGAAGCGGCAGATCCAACAAAGGTAACTGATTGGAAAGCAATATCTGACACAACAACCCTTGCAACAGATGCAGATATCTCAAAATACTATCTCTGGGTAAAAGTAACTGTAGATGCAGATGATACTTACTTTATTAGCCCTGGCATTAGCATAGGAGAACAAACCCCTTCTATGACTATTAAGCCAGACACAAACTAATAATTAGTCATTCCTCGTATATCTCCATTAAATATTTCCTAATTTTAATGGAGATGCGATGAACAATTAATACAGCAGGCATTTTAATCATTGCTACACACCAGCCCGGATGGAGTACTCCATCCGGGCTGGTATTTTCTATATATTCACACATTCTGCCATTCCTTTTTTCTTTTTCCGAAACATTTCTCAAGCAAATTTCCTTGCAAAAAATAATGAATTGATATTCTTTGAAGTAATAAAAAATCCAAAAATAAATTACACTTTTTTACAAACAGGCAATGACTCTGCCATACTCCATTTGCAAAAGAATTGGATTTGCTTTCATATTTATATTTTGAGTGATAGTTTACCTGCAACTCCTTAAAAGAATTTGATGCTCAAATTTGACGTGGGTATGAAGGATAACAAGCCTTCCACTTTTCTACAAATGTAAAATTTAATCATTTTCTTTAAATACGCCCAATAGATACTTTCTATCATTCTTTCATTCTTTCATTTTTGCTATAAATTCTTCCTCACTCAATCCAATCCTGGCTGCAGCATCTATAGGCGAAAGAAAATTTTCTTTTACTAAATCAATAAGTATCTCCAGCCTTCCTTCCAGTCTTCCTTCCTGCCTGCCTTCCTGTCTTCCTTCCAGCCTTCCTTCTCGTTTAATCGACTTCGCCTCATACTCTAAAATTTTACCTCCCAT